>JAKBCQ010000268.1 GCA_021807585.1 Planctomycetota bacterium
CCATCGAAATATGGCTGGTATATCACGGGAAATTGGGGCGATACGCTCTTCACATCGCTCTATCCGCCCAACGCGTTTCGAAAAATCGGCGTGGTCGCGATCGACGCGCAAATTCAATCGGCATCGAGCTATCATCCCGGCGGAGTCGACGCGTTGCTCGGCGACGGATCGGTCCGATTCATCAAAGACACCGTACAATCGTGGTCCTTCAGCCCGGTGAGTGGAAGGCCCGCGTCGATGACGATGACTTCGGGAGGATGGTGGCAAGGTGTACCAACCCCGGGAATCTGGCAAGCGCTCGCGACACGTTCCGGAGGAGAAGTCGTCGACGCGGGGTCGTTCTGATGCGATTCCCGATCGATCGCCACCCAAATCAGTCTTTAATTCTCTCGACTATAAATATCAGCACCGATGAACCAACGGCGACGGTCAGGAGCGATAGGCCAAGTGGAACGACAAGCGATCAGAACATTTGGAACAATCCGAATCAAAGAATTCGATCTCAACATCGCCGCGGTTTCGATTCTTTTTTGGACAATCGTGATTCAATCGCATTCGCTCCGTGAGTTGATCCATCCTGAAAGCGATTTCGTTCCCGATTTCTTTCAGGATTACGCGTCGGCTCGGAATTTAAGAAGCGGATATCCCGTCTACTCCAGCCATATCGTGACGGCGCCGATCTATCTGAACAAATCGCTTGATCTCACAAGATCGAACGTCTTGTTAAACGCCCATCCGCCGACATCGATTCTTCTCGCCGTTCCGTTCTCGTTTTTACCATTCACCCAAGCCTTTCACGCATGGAATATGGTTTCATTCATATTAGTTTTATTAAGTCTATTCATAACTTTTCGAGAGTTGAATATCCAATCGACGATCTGGTCGGTTTGTTTCTCGCTAGCGATCTTGATCTTTTGCGGGCCGTTATGGGAGCAGACGCGGCAGGGTCAATTGAACGCGGTTTTACTTTTGGCGATCACGATCGCATGGGCCGCGGATCGTAGCGAGAATGCGGCGTTCGCTGGGATGATGATCGGGATCGCGGCTTCAATCAAGCTTTTTCCGATTTTTTTTGTCTTCTATTTCGCATGGACGAAAAGGTATCGCTCGGTCATGTTCGCGGTTTTGATGTTCACCTTATTGACAGGGATCATTTGGATACTTTTCGGAAGTGGTGCGTTTCGTGATTATCTGACGATCGTTTTGCCCGATTTTCAATGGTTCCGAGTCGGTTGGAATAATTGCTCGTTGGCGGGGTTTTGGAGCAGGCTTTTCGATCCGATTCCGGGCAAAACTCGATTATTCTCTCGATCGTCGCCGATTATCCAAAGTCCGCTTCTTTTCCGCTTCTGTTATTCGTTATCGGCGCAAATCTTGGTCGCGATCGTCGCGATTCGGCTGGGAAGGAATGTCGATCGGCGCACCCGAGATTTGGGATTTGGATTATGCGCGACGACGATGCTTCTGATTAATCCGATATCCTGGGAGCATTCCTTGATCATTCTGATCCCGTTCTTCATATTCGTCGGTCGTTCGATCCCCTGGAGATTTGAATTCAAAACCATGATGTTTCTCACGATCTTTTTCCTCTTTATGATGCGACCACAATTGGTTTGGACGCTGTTCTCGATGGGCGATCGAATCGCATCACCTTTGGAAAATCTGACGATTCTTCCCTATCAATTCTATGCTTTGCTCGGATTTTTATCTCTTCAATTGATCCTTCTGAAAACCTCGAGACAATCGATCGATTCGGGGATTTGATCGATCGCGGACAGCAAGCGTCCACCATCATGGAATGACGTTGATTGAGCGTGAAAAATGGCGGAATCTTTAAACGACGATGCCGCGATCTTTCCCGGCCCGAAGCGCGAGCGGGTGCGTTGTTAATCAACCTTGAAAACTGTCATTGAATTTCCCGAACAGGCACTCGCTTGCTCTTCGGGCTTGTATTTCCTTTGACGGCTCCTCGGAAAGATGCGCAAACAGCTCGGATATGTTACGCGGGTAAACACTCGAGCGATCGCTCACTGCGACCATTTCGTCGGCGTGCGATCCCACCGGTGCTCGATCAGCTTCTCGAGCAAGCTCGGCGATAAACCGGGGGATTCGCTTGCGGCGATGTTCGATTCCACGTGTCGGATCTTTCTCATCCCGGGAATGATCGTCGCAACCCGAGGATCGGCCAAAATCCATTTGAGCGCGAATTCGGCGGGCGTCATTCCCTGGGGAATCAACGGTTTCAATCGCTCGGCGCGTTCGACGCTCGCCTTCAAATTCTCGGGGACGAAATACGTGTTCCGCCAATCCCCTTCGGGCCAGCTCGAATCGAGCGTCAAATTCCCCGTCAACGTCCCCTCGTCGAATGGAACCCGCGCGATCACTCCCACGTTGAGCTCGCGACAGAGCGGCAACAACCGATCCTGAGGCGCCTGATCAAAAATGTTGTAAATCACTTGAACCGTATCGATCAGCCCGGTTTTCAGCGTTTCCAGGCAGTTCTCGGGCTCCCAGCGATTGACGCTCACCCCCACGGCGCGCACCAGTCCCTCGCTCTTCAAGCGATCGATCGCGGTACGCAGCCGCGTGTCGTGAGCCCACGAATCCTCCCAAACGTGAAACTGGATGAGATCGATCGGAACGCGTCCCAGATTCTCAAAACTCTTTTGCACATATTCTTGAATGTGATCAGGAGGAAAACAATCGTCGAGCGTGAACTCGCGACGCGACGGCCAGATGAAGTTTTTGGGAGGGATCTTGGTGGCGAGCCGGAGGGTTCGATCGGGAAACGCGCGGACGAGTTCGCCGAGGAGCCGTTCGCTATGTCCCGCTCCGTAGCCCCACGCGGTGTCGAAGAAATTGCAGCCGAGCTCGACGGCGCGGCCGAGCGACGCGAGCGACTCGGCGTCGTCGGATCCCGACCAACCCCCCATCCCCCACATCCCGTAGCCGATCTCGCCGACAGCGAATCCCGTTCGTCCCAACATACGCTGATTCATTAATGCAATACTCCGAATAAAAACCGACGCGACGAAAACGGATCGATTCTAGCCGATCGAAGGCGGTCTCGCACCGGTCGCGACGGCCGTCATTCGTTAACATCGCGTGGAAACGCGAAAATCAAGCGGTTATACGCACTCTCATTGAGGAATCGCCGCGAATCAATTCGTCTCGCTCTCCGCGTTGGAATCGTTCCGCGGCGAGCGGGCGAGGAATCGAAGCAATTGGAACAGTAAAAAGATGATCAGAACCGGGGGTATCGCGTAGGCGATCACGAGCGTGCCGTTGAATCCGAGCGCGGGACCCGCGAGCGCGACGGGCAACGCCAGCATCGCCAAAAGTAAAAGCCCGCACCCCGTCGAGGTCATCACCGCCTTAAAGCTTCCAAGTTCGCTCACTTCATCATAATGAAGTTCGATCATTCGATTTTTCTCGACGCTCCGCGCGACCGCGTCGGTCAGTTCGGAGGCTCGAGTTCCGTCGAGCAGGCTCGGCGCCGCGCCGAGCTTCGCGTCGGTCGCATCGTGCGCCGGATTCGATTCGGCGTCGGTTGATCCGACAGGAATCCGCGGCGTTGAACCGCCCCGCGAGGTCGCGGCCTCGAACGCCGTCAACAGCGCCTCTTTGGGATCCCATGCGGGATAATCCTCGACGATCGCCTCGACTCCGTTCCGATCACGACTCGTCAATCGACCCGAGGCGACTTGTTCGGGATCGAATTCCAACGTAAGAACATCGTTTTGTGAGTTTATGATGCTAAGCCGGACAGGACGATCGACGCCGCGGGAGAGGCGGATTTCGCCGCGGAGATCGGCGCCGCCGCGGAGCTGAACGATCAGGTTCTCGATCGGTCCTCCGGTCGCGGGATCCGCCGAGGCGAGTACGGTTTCAACCTCTTTGCCCGTTAATAATCGGATCAAATCGACGAGTCTCGAGAAGCGAAGTCGAAGCAGATCGCCGTGTTCATAACTTGCTTCAAGCAGGATCGACACGGGTTTGGGAGTCGCTCGCAATCGAGCGTGCGCGAGAGCGTTTTGGAGGGCGCGGACTCCCGGGTGGAGTCGACCCGCCAGATCGGGGACGACGACGGCGCCGGTTTCTTGGCGACTGAGAGCGACCTGGTAATACGGGTCGGGAATGTCGGCGGGGGGATGGAGAACGATCGCCGAGACGCCGACCGCGGCGAGTCGACGGAGCCCCTCGGTACGAAGCTCGGAATCGCCGCCGACGATCGCCGCGTCGACCCCCTCGACCGCCAACGCCTCTTCGATATCGCGCGCTCCCGGCAAGCGCTCAAAGCCGCCGAGCCCCGGATGCGCAGCGACCACGCGATGATCGCGATCGCTTTCAATCACGTCGGCCCAGTCGCGCTCGTCGGCGCCCGATCCAAGAATTAAAAAGTTCATGTTATTGTTATACTACCATTCTTTATGGGAGTTGCGATCGGTACTTAGCGCGGTTTCGTGCAACGGTCGCGATGCGTTTATTCATCATGATTCATCATGATTCATTATGTGCGGGATCAACCCCTTTGTCTTCGCCGGGATTGACCGGGTTCACGCCGACCGGAGATAATACGTTTTTGATCCGCGGGTCTCCAGTGTTTACGACGAGGGACGGGCGCCGGTGTTGTCGCTTGACGGTTTCGCTCCGATCCCCTCGCCGCTGCGCCGTGCGTACATTGCGATCGGTAATTTCGACGGCGTGCATGCGGGACATCGCCGACTTGTCGATGAAATCATACGTCGCGCCCGAATCTCGTCGCGCCGGGCGGTGATCGTGACCTTCAACCCTCATCCCGCTGCGGTGCTGCGCCCCGAACTCGCTCCCACTCCTTTATTATGGACCGAGCGAAAGGTTGAGCTGCTCCAATCGGCGGGGGTCGACGAAGTCGCGATCTTTCAAACGGGGAATTGGCTGCTCGATCTTTCGCCGCGCGAGTTTTTCGATCGCGTGATTCATCAACAATTCCACGCTTCTGGAATTGTAGAAGGTCCTGATTTTCGTTTCGGCCGGGGGAGGGAGGGGAACACGGGCGTGCTTTGGGCGTGGTGCGGCGAAGCGGGGATCGACTTCGCGGTCGTCGAGCCGATCGAGATCGACGGAGTCGTCGTTTCGTCGTCGGCGATCCGCGCTCTCATTCACGAAGGAAACGTCGCCGCGGCGGCGCGGCTGCTGGGAAGGCCTCATCGGATAAGGGGCGAGGTCGTTCGAGGCGCGGGGCGGGGCGCGGGGCTCGGCTTCCCGAGCGCGAATCTCGCCAAAATCGACGTTCTTATCCCTTCCAAC
>JAKBCQ010000269.1 GCA_021807585.1 Planctomycetota bacterium
ACCTCAATCTCCGCTCCGCGAGGCGCTCGATTCGATCAGCGGTCGGACGAAGGTCGACGATCGGTGGGTTCATGAGGTCGCCTCCGACCTTCGTGCGAACGCCGGCAAGGGATTGATCGTCGCGGGACGCGGTCAGCCGCCGCTTGTTCATGCAATTGCGCATGCATTAAACGACGTGTTAGGCAATTTGGGTTCGACGATCGAGTTGCGGAGCGTGCCGACCGGAGGGGACGCGGGGATTTTGCAAGATCTGGCTTCGGCGATCGGCAATGGGGAGGTTGAGACGCTTGTCGTGATCGGTTGCAACCCCGCTTATGACGCTCCCGCCGATCTGGGGTTCGCCAAGTTGATCGATCGGGTCGCGACGACGATCCGGCTGGGTCTTTACGCCGATGAAACGTCGCGATCGGCTTCTTGGCATCTTCCCGCGGCGCATTATCTGGAATCGTGGGGCGATGCGCGCACGAGCGACGGGACTGTTGTACCGATCCAGCCCTTGATTGAGCCCCTTTTCGGCGGTCGGTCGGCGCTTGAGATCCTCGCGCGTTTGTCCGGTTATGCGAAGACCGCGCCTTATGAGATTGTCCGCGGCGCGTTTGAGAAGGTCTCAGGAATCGCCGCTGCGGGTCTTGAAGCCGGTTGGCGTAAGTTCCTCCACGACGGTTTGCTCGCGGGCTCGGAGCACGCGGTGACGAAACCGACGTTGCAATGGAGTTCGCTCGCGTGGGCGGTCAAGGCGGCGAAGCCGAGCCCGGCGCTCTCGGCGGAGAACCTCGAGATCGTATTCGATCGCGATACGAAGGTGGACGACGGTCGCTTCGCCAATAACGGATTTCTTCAGGAAGTTCCCGATCCGATCACCAAGCTCACATGGGACAACGCGGCGATCCTGAGCCCGAAGACCGCGAGAGCGTTGGGGGTTTCGACGGGGGATGTCGTCCGGCTGGAGGTGTCGGGTCGCGATCTGGAGATCGTCGCATTGGTGCTTCCCGGTCAGGCGGACTTTTCGATCGCGGCGGCGTTGGGTTACGGTCGAACGGCGGCGGGCCGGGTGGGGAACGGAATCGGCTTCAACTGCTACCGGCTGCGAACGACCGCGGCGCTCGATATCGCGGCGGGCGTGAAATTGACCCCGACGGGTCGAAAGCACCTCCTCGCTTGTACACAAGATCATTTTACGATGGAAGGCCGCGATCTGGTGCGCGAGCTGACGCTCGCCGACACGCGGCGTACGCCGGCGCACGGCGATTCGGGGTCTGAGACGCTGGGGGAGATCCTCACTCCCCCCGTTCTCGACGGCGAGCACCAATGGGGGATGGCGATCGATCTCAACACGTGTATTGGATGTAACGCGTGTACGGTTGCGTGCCAGGTTGAGAACAACATTCCGATTGTCGGCAAAGATGAAGTTGCGCGTGGTCGCGAGATGCACTGGATTCGGATCGACCGATATTTCTCGGGGGGGGAGGACGACCCGAGCCTGGCGCATCAGCCCGTGGCGTGCATGCAATGTGAGAACGCTCCGTGCGAGATCGTCTGCCCGGTCAACGCGACGGTTCACAGCGAAGAAGGATTGAACATGCAGGTGTACAGTCGATGCATCGGCACGCGATATTGTTTGAATAATTGTCCATATAAAGTGCGGAGGTTCAATTTTTACAATTACAACGAGCGGCCGCTCGACCAGCTTCGGCTGGGGCCTTTAACCGAGAAGGGGATGGCCGAAACGCTTCGGATGCAAAAGAACCCCGACGTGACGGTGCGGATCCGCGGCGTTATGGAGAAATGCACATATTGCGTGCAGCGGATCGAGCGTGGCAAGATCGGCGCGCGGGTTCGGGCGGGAGCTTCGGCGGATACTTCGATTCCGGACGGAACGATCGTCCCCGCGTGTGCTCAGGCGTGCCCGGCTAAGGCGATCGTCTTCGGCGATTTGACCGACCCCGAGAGTCGCGTGTCTAAGGTTAAGAAGCAAGCACGTAATTATTCGTTGCTCGGGGATTTGAACACACGTCCGCGAACGACGTACCTGGCCCGGGTACGCAATCCGAACCCCGGGATGCCTGAACCCTCGGGAGAGCAGGGATGAACGAACCGAGGAACGGATCGGGCGGACCTGCGCCGATCGAGCCCCCGTTGATCGAGGGGGGGCATGATTTCGCGTCGCTCACCGATTTGGTAAGCGGGATTGTTGAGCGACCCACGCCGCGGTGGTGGTGGATTCTGTTTTCGATCTGCTCGGTGTTTCTGGTGATCGGCGGACTGATGTCGATTTACGTGGTTTCGACGGGGATCGGCGTTTGGGGGATGAACTCACCCGTGGGCTGGGCGTTTGATATCACCAATTTCGTTTTTTGGGTCGGCATCGGTCATGCGGGAACTTTGATCTCGGCGATCTTGTTTTTGTTCCGCCAGAAATGGCGGTCGAGTTTGAACCGGTTCGCCGAGGCGATGACGCTCTTCGCGGTGACCTGCGCGGGGCTTTTTGTGACGATACACCTGGGTCGCGCGTGGCTGTTCTGGTATCTGATCCCGGCGCCGAATTCGATTTCGATTTATCCCAATTATCGCAGCGCGCTTTCGTGGGATTTCGCGGCGGTCGCGACTTACGCGACGGTCTCGACGATGTTCTGGTTTTACGGGCTGATTCCCGACCTGGCGACGCTTCGCGATCGCTCCGAGGGGGGGATTCGGCGGAAGATTTACGGGCTTTTAGCGCTGGGATGGCGCGGCTCGGGAAGGCATTGGCACAACTATGAATCGACTTACCTGATGCTCGCGGGCTTGGCGACGGCGTTGGTGGTGAGCGTGCACACGATCGTCAGTTTCGACTTCGCGACCTCGGTGATACCGGGCTGGCATTCGACGATCTTCCCGCCGTATTTTGTCACGGGGGCGATCTTCTCGGGTTTATCGATGGTGATCACTCTGATCGTTCCGCTCCGGGGGCTTTGCGGGCTCAAAGACCTGGTCGGTCCGCGCCACCTTGAGGTCCTCTGCAAGCTCATCCTGGCGACGGGGATGCTGCTAAGCTATGGATACATGATTGAGCTTTTTAACGCGTGGTATTGCGGCGCGGCGATGGAACGGTTCGTCTTTTATAATCGGATGACGGGCCCATACGCGTGGTGCTACTGGACGATGATCGCGTGCAACGTGTTCATTCCCCATCTGTTTTGGTTTCGCTGGTTCCGGACGACTCCGTGGGCGATGTTCCTGGTCGCGATCTGCGTAAACGTGGGGATGTGGTTCGAGCGATTCGTGATCGTGGTGACGAGCCTTCACCGCGATTATTTGCCTTCGAGCTGGGGGATGTTTTATCCGACATACGTTGATATGTTGTTGCTTTTAGGCGGGTTTGGTTTATTCTCGACGTTGTTCATGTTGTTCATTCGATTTTTGCCGATGGTTGCGTTGAGCGAGGTGAAGGCGATTTTGCCCGCGGCGAATCCACACGATTCGTCGGCGGCGCATCCTCGATATGAAACCGAGGAAACCGAAGCGAGCCGAGAAACGATCGTTCCGGATTCGGCGGGTTTTGTGATCAATTCGCCCTATTGCGCGCTCGCGCGGTTCGACGGGCCCGGCGAGCTGCTCGACGCGGTCAAACGAGTGGTCGCGGCGGGTTATCGTTCGGTCGACTCGTATTCTCCGTTTCCGATTCACGGCATGGAGAAGGCGCTCGAGCTGAAGCGATCAAAGGTTCCGATGTTCACGTTGGCTGGGGGAATATTTGGATTCACGTTCGCGCACTCACTTCAATGGTATCAGAGCGCGGTCGCTTATCGATTGGACGTCGGCGGCAAGCCGATCAACAGCCCCGAGGCGTTCGTGCCGATCACCTTTGAAACGATGGTTCTGTACGCGGCGTTTGGAGCGGTTGCGGGCATGCTGTTGCTCAACGGCTTGCCTCGATTGTATCACCCGGTGTTTCGAGGGAGGTCGTTCACGAGGGCGACGGGGGACGGTTTCTTCCTGACGATCGAGGCTCGCGACCCGAAGTTTGATCGAAGTGCGACGACGGCTTTGCTCGCCGAGGCGGGCGCCCGGGAGATCGAGCTGTTGCAATCTTGAACTCGAGGCCGATGGAATCGTGATTCTTGAGAGCGGATCGTCGGCCGATTTGACTCGGAACGCGACGGGAGGTGTGGATGCGTTGGGTATTTCTGGGGATCGCACTTCTGACCTCGATCGTCGTGTCCATTTTGGGGACGCGGGGGACGGTCAACAGCCGTCGCCCGTTGATGTTATTTCCCGATATGAACGCCCAACCGCGCTATGATCCTCAAGGTTCAAGCAACTTCTTCGCCGACGGTCGCGTGATGCGGACGCCGCCGAGCGGAACCGTTCCATTCGGCGGCGCCGATTACGAATGCGACGCGGGCTCGCCGCGCCAGAATCCCGACTTCCTCCAGGCCGACGACGCGTACTATCGGGGTAAACAGGGGTCGGGATGGGTCTCGAAGAGCCCGGTAAAGCTTGATATTGAGTTGCTTCGCCGCGGGCGAGAGCGTTACGACATCCACTGCGCCATCTGTCATGGAGCGACGGGCACGGGCGCCGGGGTGATGACCAAATTCGGTATGGCGGGCGTGGCGAGCATCACCGACGACCTGCATAAGTTGATGTCCGACGGCGAATATTTTAATGTGATCACCAACGGCAAAGGGAGAATGATGCCGTACGCCCCGCAGATCTCGGTGCGCGATCGCTGGGCGATCGTCGCCTACATTCGCGCGTTGATGCGTAGCCAAAGCGGACGCCCGAGCGATATCCCCGAGGCGTTACGAGGGGAGTTGAAGCGATGATCGAAGTAAGTCCGAATCGCGCGAGCTCGACTCTCGATCCCGCGTCGATCCACTCGCGCGGAGGGGGCGTGATCGTCTGGATCTTGCTCGCAGCGGCGGTTGTCGCGGGAGGGATATCGGCGGCGGGGTGGTCCGCGGATCCGCGCCGCTTTGCTTTCTCATATTTAACGGCTTTAACGTTTGTGATCAGTATAAGCGTGGGTGCGCTGGCATGGTTGATGATCCTGCATGTCGCCGGGGCGGTCTGGAGTCAGGCCGTGAGGCGCTTGCTTGAGAACCTCACGCGGCCGCTCGCCTGGAATCTGCTCCTGTTTATTCCCGTGGCGATGAACCTGAACCGACTTTACGTTTGGACCGATTTGTCTCGGCGACGAACCGACGCCGAATTGATGCGTAAGGCGATCTGGCTGAACACGCCGATGTTCGAGGTTCGATCGGTGTTCTATCTGGTTTCCTGGACGATAGT
>JAKBCQ010000270.1 GCA_021807585.1 Planctomycetota bacterium
GAAAGAGCTCACACGGCGGTTCGCCCTCCCATAAGATCACAGCGATTGGAGTCTTTTTCCGGGAGGGCGAGGCGCCGACCGAGCCGGCGATTGTATTGAGATTATCTTCAGATGGGCTCACACGGAGGTTCGCCCTCCCTTCAGATCACCGACGCCGAAATGTCGATTCCGGGAGGGCAAGGCGCCGACCGACCCGGCGAATGTCAAAATCAACACTTAAAAGACGGCTCACACGGCGGTTCGCCCTCTTATAAGCGTTGGCCCTTCCAGAAGCGCTCGCGTAAAAAACTCGCCGAATTTGTGGATTTCTTTCCGGATAAACTCCAAATCATTTTGTTATCAATACAGTACGGCGTCATTGTAGCTTATCCCGTCAAACATTATTAAATTAATACGTACATATAAATGCATTACAGATCGAGTCTCCGCCGCAGCGCCGCGATTCGAGCCGAAACGAGATCGTTCGCCGATTCGCCCGCCAGGCGTTCGGCGAGATCGACGATCCTCTCGGTCTCGCGAGCGTCGGGGGCCGCATCGGCGAGTGCCGCCGCGGCTTCGAGAGCGATCTCGGCGTCGGGCAGATCTATAAGAACATTTTCAATTAATTCATACGCCTCGGCGATTCGTCCCGCTCGAACGTGCAGTTCGCCGCGCCAAAGCGCCAGGGTCGATTCGCTCGCCGAGTCGTTCCAGGTCGTTCGTTCGACGATTCGCTCGATCGTACGGATCGCCGCGTCGACCCCCTTCGAAGCGATCGCGTTGCGCACAATCGGAGCGATCAGCTCGAGCGGCGAGACCGCGCATTCGGCTGGTCGAGGACGAGCGAGCGCAGCCTCGGCGAACCGCGCCGAGCGTGCGTCGTCGCCGAGCGCGATCGAAGATTCAAACGCCTCGATCCGTCTCGAATCGGTGAGATCGGCGCCGTCAAGACGATCGAGCTCACGACCGCTTGCGCAAGCGAGATCGTCGCGATCGACCGTCTCGGGATCGTCGAGCGGTAAACCGAGACGCCGCCGCAACCGATCGAAAGGATAGCCTTGATATAAGAGCGCGGTCGAGGGACGTCGGCCGAGTTGCTCGCGCATGTCGACGATCGCCGCCAGCCGCGCCTCGGCCTCTCGATCGCCCCGCTCGATCAGCGCCGCGGCCCGCCGCGGCGATTCATCGCCCAGTCCGTGTCGCGGAAGAGTGATCCAGATATTTTCAAACCAGTCTTCAACGGCCGCTCGCACGAGCGGATTGTACGCGGGATGTTCGCGAACGATATCGGAGGGGAGGCGAAACGTCCAGATCGCCGCGTCCCAAAGCGGCGGAGGCAGCGGAATCGCCTCGCGGAGCACGCTCTCGGGGTCGATTTCGCTCAAGATCGCCGCGAGTTCGTCGATCCCCCTCGGATCGGGGCTCGACATGCGAACGAATTCCTGCTTAAACACGATTGATGCGATTACGCGTGAAAGATCTTTAATATCAGGAACTCCGCTCGACGATCGTGCGCTTCGGCCGCGTCCGCGGAGCTCGAAGACGTTCGTATTTTCAAAACCGGGTTCGGATTTCGCGGTCGGATCGACGGGGTGAATCGGGACGAGTTCACCTATAAAACCAAGCAAGTGTTTAATTTGATCGTGTCGATGATCGGCTTGGCCGCGGCGATCGACGACGATCGCGTGCGAGAGATCGTCGCAAAGTCGTTCGGCGCCGGCGCCCTGGCGAAGGACTTCGGCGATCGTCCAGGCTTTGACCGCGCGTTCGCGACTTACTTTCGCGCCGGCGCCGGTTGCGATTTCAAGCGTCACGAACCGATCGAGTACGCCGATCGCACGTTCGTTTTCACCCATCCATGTCAGGCAAATTGCTTGATTAAAAAGCGCCGAGGTATCCCCCGCGTCGCGCGCCGCGAGCTTCGCGAACGCCTCCTCGGCCGACTCGGTATCGTCGACGGTCGATTGTTCGAAGGCGGCGTTCCATTTCCTCCGTCGTTCGTCGCTCGTCGGCTCAAGAAACGAGGGAAACGATCGCGCGACCGCGGGGAGTTCGATCGCGTTTTTTAACAACTCGAGCGCCTCGGCCGCGGCTCGATCGTCGGGATCGATCTGCGCGGCGCGTTTCCAGATCGCGTGCGCCGCGAACGGTCGGCGCAGGCTTATCTCGTCCCAACCCGCTTGAACCGCCTCGATCGGCGAATCCCAATCCAGACTCATCTCGAAGGACTCATGTGATGAATTAGTATGAGCATCTTCAAATAAGGACGTAGCAAGAAGGATTGTCGATGTCTCCCGCCTCGGTTGAACCCGCGCCGATTCGCGATCGACGAACGACATCGCCTCGTCGTCGCTCGTTTTACCGAAGGCTCGAACCGGGAGTCCAGATCGCCTTGCGTTCTCCCGTCGCGACGTCGTCCGATCCCGGCGTCCAGATCGTCTTCCGGCCCGCCGCGACGTCGATTCCGACGCTCGATTCGGCGACGAGCGGGGCGTAGGGGGCGGCTACTTCCATCAATCGAGTCGGATCGAGTTCGATCTCTTGGGTTTTGGGATTGCGAACAAGGCGCATCAGCCCCAAGTGGATCATTTCATCGAGTAAAAATGCGAACGTTCGTCGCGATTCGCCGATTCGATCCATCATCGCGAGCAAATCGGGCATCGCCGTCGCGAGCCGGTTCTCTCGAATCGCGACCGAGATCCGCAAAATCTCCACGCAATTTCGGAAATATCGTTCGTCGTCGGGGTCTTCGTAGTGGACCGAATCGCACCTGTCGAAGAACGCGTCGAGATCCTCGCGGGTTCCGAAGGATAATTGAATGCGACTCATCAGAGTCGCGTGACCGGCCTTCAGTTCGGCGGGAAAGTTTGGTCCTTCGCGTCGGAAAATCTCCTCGACCGCCCTGCGGATCGAAATCATGGCGGCGAATCTTTGCGCCTTCCACTCGAACGCGATCAAAGCCTCGTCGTCGAGCCCTTTCACGTCGACGCGTATGAGCTTATAAATAGGAATGGACTCGATCGAGTCTTTGTCGAGCGCGGCGGGATCGATCGCTGGCTCGCGGGGAACGCCCGCATCATCGCGAATCAAATCCCAATCGACGTTTAGAAATTGAAAAGACTGCTCAAGAATACAGAACATGGCGCGGAGAACACGACGCGATCGAGGGTCGAGATCGGCGAGCGATTTCGGACGGCGGCCGACGATCTTTTCCAGAACGAGCGGCGCCCACGCCGCGGCGATGTATTTCTCGACCGCCCAATTCCATCGATTCAACGGCTCGTTTTCTCGCGTGAGCAATCGTATCAGAGTGAAAAAATATTCACTTGTCAGAATGAGACCGATTTTGGAGATCGTCGTCGTCCGAGGTTGAGCCGGAGCGATGGCCGAGCCCGCGATCTCGCGAAACCGATCGATCTCTGAAACGAGTCGTTCGTCGTCGATCGTCCTCAAGCCGACTTTGTCGCGATCGACGAACACCAGCGAATACAAAGTCGGCGCGTCGGCGCGAGAACTCTTGGCGAACGAATCGAGATCGTTCACCGGTCGATCGAACCAAACGTACGCCGTCTTCAGGTCGCGCTCGTCGACTTCGTCGCGATCCCCGGCGTCGTCGGGAGATTGAAATTGCTTGATCAAGTCTTTAAGCTTTTGGTTTTTCTCCTCGACCGATCCGTCGATCTTGACGAACGACCGATCGCCGTCGAGGATCGCGATCAGGCGAGAGCGGTCGCGAATCGGCCAAGAGAGGAAAACGTGCTCAATAAAATACTCTTCTCCTAGGTAATTGATCGAGCGGAGCAGAGCCTCGGCGTCGACCGCGGCTTCCGATTCGGGTTCGAGCCGTTCCATGCAGCGAGCGAGCGCGGTCGCCCCCCCCCGCACGTCCATCATCCAAAACTTGACGAGCGCCGCGTTCCAATAAACCTCCGCACTCGGATGCGACTCGGCGATCTCGTCAAAAACCGACGCCGCCGCGCGAAAATTCGCGTCTTGCGCGTCGGCGATCGCCTGTAAAAATCGTCCACGCTCGGCCGCCGAGAGATCCTCCCCGGGTTCCAATAGCGTGTGATCGTGCTGAATCCAGGGAGTCGGCGAGAATTCCACCAGCAACTGGTGTAATTGTTTAAGAAACTTGATATGTACTTCCGAGTTAGGCTCCCATTTCTTCATCGCGATCCGAATCAATTTAAGACAGGAAACTTCCTCGACGGGATTGTTCGACGAATCGCAGAACCTTGACAGAAACGGTGCGTAAGCGTCGCAGTTCTCCGCGGTCAGAGTCCGGAGCGCCACGCCGATATCGTCGAGCAGATGCTCGGGATGTTCGACCGACCGCAGATATCTCGTGATTAGCCGAAGCCCAAGACCGTAGGGATGATTCGGCTGAATCGTCAGCAGACGATCGAGCATCGCGTCGGGGCTCGCTCCTCGATTGACCAGCGAAACGGCTTGTTGAATCAGCAGATATGCGTTGTCGGGGAATTTCGCCAACCCTTCCTCGGTCACTTTCGCGCACGCGTCGTGTTGATCGTTGGACCTGTAACGAAGGATTCGATCAATGAACGTCGCCGCCTGAAAGCAGCACCATTTGTATTTTTGTCCGCTTCCGCAGGGGCAAGGGTCGTAGGCGTTCAACAGGGCCATCGCGTGGGTCTCGATTCAATCGGCTTCGGCGGCCGGTCGTGTTTCTGACAATCCGATCGTGACAACCTTAACAAACTCGCGATCGCCTAGTCCACTGGGAAGGATCGCATCGTTGATCGTAATCGGCCAATCGATCGAGGTTTGCGAATGAAGCGTCGGAGCCGCACCCGCCCCCCGATCGGGACCGAGTCTCGGCGTCGACGATCTTTTGATGATATAAAGGCTAATCAAATTTAATAGGAATGATGACGAGGATTCGACGAAAAAACAAGCCTTTTCGCGTAGCCTGAAGTCTTATCCGATCTCAATCGCCGAAGCGCGATCAAGAGACTTGCAATCGCAATGAGCCGGTTTTAGGCTGCCGATACTCGCTCGATCGAGGTGATAAGATGGACGGCTCGTCCGGTCGCCGCGGCGCCCGCCCCGTCCGAGACGTTCGCCGTTCCAAAAGGGTTTCCCTCGGTCGGTTCAGGAGTGACCGGATATGAATCTCGATTTCAGGTTCGAAAGAGTGATAAGAGCCCTGTTGATGATCATCACAGTGTTCGCGATAATCGTTAAAATCAATATTGATGATGCTCGTCAAAGAAAGGAGATTCGTTTACTGACCGATGAAATCCGCTCGGATCTGG
>JAKBCQ010000271.1 GCA_021807585.1 Planctomycetota bacterium
GCCTTGGTTGATACGGGGACGATGCTTTCTTTGCCGACTTCAATCATCAAACAACTCGGTTTAACTCAAACTCGATCGAGAAGGGTGAAAAGCAGTATCGGTCCGGGCGAGATTTCGATGTACGACGCGGTTCGGCTGACGATCATGGATCGGGAATGCACGATCGACGTGCTCGAGGTTCCCGATACCGTTCCCGTTCTCATCGGCCAAATCCCGCTCGAGATGCTCGATTTCGTAGTCGATCTTCGCGGACGCAAATTGATCGGGAACCCCGAGCACGGCGGAGAACAGATGTTTGAATTGTATTGATCAACGATAAAAAGAATGACGATTTTTCTCCGCCTGGAGATGATGTTCGCAATCAAAACAGGTGAATTCCGCCAATAGCCCTTCGTCGATAAGTATCATAAAAATATAATATTAAATATAAAATTATGAATGAATAGTAATGCGAGCCCGTCGGCGAACCGGTTTTGAAAATCTCGGCCGGGAAGGCGATCCGCCGCGTCTCCGGAATGAATCGCTCCGTCCACGGCTCGCCGGGAGGTTCGCCATTCCATTTGGAGACATACACATAAATATGCATAGTTGTTCATGTATTTGTCAGGCGGCCTTCGGCCGATCGGTCGTGTTTCCGTCGATCGCGAATCGACACGCGTTGCGGGTTTCGGTTACTCTCCTTGAGTCACGAGGAGCGCATGTTATGGCGGAAGCGACGACTCAACCTTTTGGTTGGGAGCGGGCGATGATTGCGGCGGAGAAGGTGAAACAGCGGCTTCGCAGAGCCGTGACCGCTCTTGACGTCGCGGGCGTCCCCTACGCCGTCGTCGGCGGAAACGCCGTCGCCGAGTGGGTCGGGCGGATCGATGAAGACGCCGTTCGAAATACGCGCGACGTCGATCTACTCATTCGACGTACAGATTTTCCCGCGGCGAGCGCGGCGCTCGAAGCCGCGGGCTTCGTCTATCATCATCTACTTGATATCGATGTTTTTATCGACGGACCGCAGGGCAAACCGAGCGGAGGTATCCATCTCCTTTATGCCGGCGAAAAAGTTCGACACGACGACGATCAACTTTTGCCCGAAATCGACGAGTCGGAACGAGGACTGGAATGTCAGGTTGTTTCGCTTGAAGCGTTGGTGCGGATAAAATTGTCAACTTATCGAACACATGATCGAGTCCATATCCTCGACCTGCTCGCCGTCGGCCTTCTTGATCATTCCTGGCCGTCGCGTTTACCGGCGCCTCTCGGCGATCGCTTACAGGCTTTGCTCGACAACCCCAATGGATGAAACATTTATCTGATCATGAATGTCATCATTTTCGTTTCATTTTGGATCAAGAAACGGGGAGGGTTTCGCTGCGGCGCAAAACCCTCCCCGAATCGGTATGTCATTTGGATTGGAAAAGTTGATTGATTGCGGCGTCGGAGAGCGTTTCCTCTCCTTCGTCGTCGATCAGAACGGTCGAACCCGCGGGGCTTCTCCAAACGATTCGATCGCCGAGCGCGAGGATCTCCTTGAGCTCGGGATGTTTCTCGAACAGTTTGAAATAACCCTCGCCGACGAATTTGACTCGAACGCGAGGGGCTTTTTCGACGACCGAATCGTCGACCCAAACGCCGTCAAGGTTATGAAAACGTTTATCCGCGATCACACGAACCCGTTCGGATCGCGCCCCTTCGCGGACGGTCGTCTTGAGATCGGCGAGAGCCTGCGCCACATCGACTGCGCGACGTCCCGAAGTCTCGCGCATTTGTTGAACGAACATTTGCGACATCGCGTCGGAACCGTTAACCATCCGAGCGGGGAGTTGAGATTGAGCGTTCGTCGCTGCGAACTTCGCGGAAGCCGCCGCCTCGGCGCGGGTTGTTTTTTTGGCGGAGATCGGAGCTTTGGAGGCGTTGTCGGCGGGAGCGTGTGCGGTGGCGTCGAGTTTCGTCGCGGCCGAGATCGCTCCTCCACCCATGCCGCCCCCCATTCCACCTCCAGTTGTGCTCATCATTTGTAGGCCATGATGAGGCTGGTTGAACGAACCGGGATGTCCCATGCTATTCGAGTGTGGAATCGTTTGCTGATTCGCGAAGCCGGATTCGTCGGGGACGACGAGCCAGCTTGTGTACGGAGTCGCGACGCCGAATTTGGTCGCGAGCTTGACGATCTCTTCTTTGAGTTCGCGGCTTTCGCCGTTGAGTCGGATTTGATCGAGCAGATAGCCGATCTTTCGCCTCGCCCAGATCGTCGCGACGAAATCGCGGTCGGTCGCGCGGGCCGGAAGCTCGGCGTCATATGTGTGAGATTCGGCTTTATTTCCCGTTTTGCTGTGAAGAACAAAGCGAATCTTACCGGAACCCGAATAGCGACCGACGATCTGGAGCTGATCTCCCGCGAACAGGTCCGGGAGTTTGGGAGGGTACGTTTCGGAAAGCTTGACGAGCTCTGTATTCGCCGCGTGGTCGTCGCCGACGGGGATCGTCTCGAGTTTGAGATCGGAACGGACGGGGTTTTTGATTTTGGCGAGGAGGGCGGAGGCCTTGACCTCGAGATTCTCGTCGGGTCGAACGTAGGTCGTCGCGGCGCGGGTTGATTCTGACAATTGATCAAGCAAGTAGGTATCGACATCGAACCCGACGCCGAAGCTGAAGACTCGCGTCGCGTGCGAGTTCTTGGCCTCGAGGGTTTGGAGGATTTTTTTCGGGTCGGTCGTACCGACGGTGGGGACGCCGTCGGAGATCAGCAGAATCTGGAACGTTCGTCCCTTTTCGGTTTGGGGTTCGCGGAGCGCGAGAGCGGCTTCGAGCCCTCCGGCGATATCGGTGCCTCCGACGGCTTCGATCGACTCGATCCATTCGCGGGCGTGCTGTGTGTTCTCTGGATTCGCTTTGGTGAGTCGATCGCGGTAGGAATCGACGACGGTGGCGAAGCGAACGAGCGCGAACCGATCGTCCTCGCGGAGGGTGTCGAGCGCCGCCTTGAGCGTTCCCTTCGCCTGGGCGATTTTTTCGCCGTTCATGCTCCCCGAGACGTCGACGACGAGGACGAGATCGCGGGGAATCGGTTGTTCGACGACTTCGGTTTTGGGGTTCAAGAGGAGCACGAAATAGCCCGGTTCATCGCGATGCGGCCGATTCGTGAGGAGCGAAAAGCCGACGTCGCCGCTCTTGGGAGCATAATACAGCAAGAAATTCTTACTATTGATAAGCGAGTGTGTTTCATAACCGACGATCGCCTCGCGTTCGCCCTTGCGATCAATCGAAACTTCATGTGTGGGGCTGTAGATCGGGCCGAGCGGGTGATCGCTTTTGATCGTGGCGACGAGCGAGAACGATCCCGGGGCGTCTCCCGGCGTTTTGGCGCCGTGCAGCGGGAATTCGTAGGAAACGAGATCGCCGGTCGTTCCGAGCACCTGCGTGTACTTGATCTCGATCTTTTGCACGCCGTGGGGAGGGATCGGGAAAACGCGAACTTTCCAGACGTCGCGATCGACGTATTCGAGCAACGCGGGATCGCGTAAACGCGCCACGATCTGTTCGTATGTTTTTTTCGCCTTGGCGGCGGGGATCGTCTCACCCTTCAGTTTTTTATCGCCGATCCACATCGAAAAATCGCTCACCGCGGCGCCGCTAGGCAGCGGGAATACGTATTCGGCTTCGATGACATGCGAAGTCGCATTCATGTAAGCCTGTTCAATAGTCGTTTGAGCGATTTGGCCGTCGATCGCGACTTTAATCGTTTGCGATTGGAGCGCGAGCGGCGGCAGCGAGCGATCGGTCGGGATCAAGAGCCCCGCGGCCTGAACCGAGATCGCCGTCCAGAGGAAGATCAGGACAATCATCAAAATCGGAAGATGCGTTCGCATTATTACCTCCTTTAACATGAAGCCTCGTCTCCGAATCCCGGAGACGGCCGAGATCGACACAACCGAACGACTTGAGACGCCGAACCTCAAATGAACCCGGCGCGCCTTGAAAGTGGAGCGGTGAAGCGATCGGTACGGAGCGGGCGCCGACCCGAGCGAAACTCGATGATCGACCGATGTCATATCCTAGCGTAACGATGCGTTAAGGCGATTTTTTCGGGCTCGCGGCGACGATCTCGACGATGACGATCGTCGTGGACGGTTTGGCCGCCTGGGTTCGTAGATCGCCGAACCCCGCGGGTTTTTCGATTCGCACCGAGTTGATGGCGGGAACGTGGGCGATCGGTTCGGGCGCCTGGTCGATGAGAGCTTTCAGAGCGCGCGGATTTGACGCCGGCGATTTGGCGGAGTCGGACTTCTCGTCATTGAGATCGAGATCGGCGCCGCGGTCGTGGGGGGCGCCTTTCAATGCGTCTCGAGCCGAATCGGCGACGGTCGATCGACGTTCTTTCGATTTTTTAAGTTTGACGACGCCGCGACGAGCCGGCGCGGGACGGGGATGCGTATTTACATCCTCGAGAGCGAGCTTTGTGGCGGCGAGTTCTGGCTCGTCCGGGACGGGGGACGCCTCGTGATCGGTCGCATCAGCGCTTTCGGCGAGAACGGGGCGATGCGCGTTGGAGGCCGGTTTCGAATCGGCCGAGGCGACGGCGATTGGATCGTGATGAACGAGTGGAACGGGCTCGCCCGTCTCAATGGCAACCTCGTCGGCCTCGGCGAGACGAGCGACGACCGAATCGTCGAGCCGCGATTCGATCAATTGATTCGCGAACGTCGATTTTAAGCTCGCTTCGAGCCGTTTCAGTTCGGGCTCGTCGACCGCGAGTGCGAAGACGACCCCCTCCGAGGCGCCATCAGGATCAAAGCCCGCGCCGGGAACGATCGCGACACGGCCGTAACGCGGATCTTTGCGAGGGGTGTCGCGGACGATCGCCTCGACGCGTTCGCGGAACGATTCGTCGAGCTTTTCGGCGGCGACGACGAACCGTTTCGACGCGGGACGATCGAGAATTTGGATGAAGTTTTCACGTTCGAGTTCGCGTTCGATCTCGGTTTCGGTCGGTTCGGCGAGAGCCGCTTCAAAGCGCTCTTGATCTTCGATATCAAGCGAGCGAACGGTCTCTCCGAGAGCGCGACGCGCCATCGAGAGCCGGTCTTGTTTATTATTTAAATATGAAGACGCGAGGTTTCGTTCATGAGTCGAGTTTGACGGGGAGTCGACGCGAGCGATTCGATTCGCGTCGTTTTGACGATTCGGTCGATACGCGATCGTGATGAGCAAGAGGGCCGCGGCGGCGGCGATGACGGCGGCGTACCCGATAAAAC
>JAKBCQ010000272.1:0-4326 GCA_021807585.1 Planctomycetota bacterium
CCGTCCCGGCCTAGCTGAACGGACGATCACGATATCGGGGGTGAGCAAAACGTACGCGATGACGGGCTGGCGAATCGGCTGGGCGATCGCGGCGAAAGAGGTCGCCACGTTCATGGGAGACCTGCAAAGCCAAGAGACCGCGAACGCGTGCTCGATCAGCCAATGGGCCGCGGTCGAGGCGATCGGCGGGGATCAAAGCTCGGTCGCCGCGATGCGCCTTGAATTCACCGAGCGACGTCGTTTCGTCCTCGATCGAATCGCGCTGCTTCCCGGAGTAACGTGCGTTCCTCCTCAAGGAGCGTTTTATGCGTTTATGAATGTATCGGCGCATTTTGGTCGTCAGATCGCGGGGTTTGACGTCGTCGATTCGACTTCGTTCTGCAAGGCGGCGCTCGCCGGCGGCGGGGTCGCTCTGGTGCCGGGGGCGGCTTTCGGCGCCGAGGGGTATGCACGGCTTTCGTTCGCGACGGGGATGGAGACGATCCGCGCCGGTCTCGAAGCGTTCGACGGATTTTTAAGAAGCGCATGATCGAGAGGAGTTCGCCCGCCCGCGGCGCCGATAAGAGATGAAGGGCGCCGTTGATCGATGGAGTAAGAAAGGCCGTTCCGTTCGTAGATTCGATTGAGCTTGTCCAGGTCGATCTCCCCGGGTACATTCCGAGTTCATCTTCCATGAAGTCGACCCGTTGCCTTCGTCAATTTCGACAATCGATTCGTTCCCAGACCGCTCGGGGGGGCCGCATGGGATCTCGTACCGCCTGGATTCTCCTCGCCGCGGCGCTCGGAACATCGTCGGGTTGCCAGGCGCTCGGCCTGAACCGATCGGCGCCCACCCCCCCTCCCCTCGCCAAACAATCGCTTACAGTTGAAGAGATTGTGGCGCGGAACAACCAGACCGTGCAATCGATCGCGGGCTTTCAGGCGCACGCCGGAATCGCGCTCAACTCAAACGGACGAGGCGGCTCGGTTCGCGGAGTGATGACGGTCGAAAAACCGCGCAATTTTCGGATGCGAGCGGGAGCGGCGCTTTCGGACGACGCCGACATCGGCTCGAACGACGAACTCTTCTGGGTTTGGATGAAAAATCGCAAAGATCGTAAAATCTATATTGGATATTATGATCAATCGGGTTCGGCGCCGGGAATCGGCGAGATGTTCCAGCCCGAATGGGTGATCGAGGCGCTCGGCTTTCACGAGATCTCCGCCGACGAACAAAAGGACATCACGATCGAGCGCGGCCGCGACCCGGCGACACTCGTCCTTGAGCATCGCCGCTACGACGCCGAGGGAAAACCCACCCGCAAAGCGACGATCGTAGACGCATCAACCGGGCGTGTGCGTGAACACTTGTTCTACGGGCCGGGAAAAAAAGGAGACGTTCTGCTGGCTCGCGCCGTCGCCAAAGATTATCAGCGTGTATCCGTTCCGGGAGACGACCGGGTCGAATCGGTGATGTTGCCGAGGCGCGTTCAGGTCGAGTGGTATCAGCCCGAGCAGCCTCCTCTGACGGTCGACGTGACGATCAACGATCCCAAGATCGTCACGCTGGTTTCCGAAGATCGCAAGGCGCTTTTCACTCCGCCGCGTAAGCCGGGCTACGAGATCGTTCGGCTTAACGAAATCCCCCGCGGCGAACGGTTGACCGAACATACGCCGCGATCTTCATCAATTGAATTAAGCACACCTTTATCGCTTGACGACGACGACTCGGCGCGAGCCTCGGGAGGGATATCACGCCGACGACCGCCTCCGGGCTCGATCGATCGGGGGATCGACTCTGGTGTGAAACCGTCGTCGGCTTCGAGCGACGATCAAGACCCCGTCGACGCCCTTCCGTCGTCGACCCGGAATTGATCCGTGATTTGAAACGTGTGGGAGTGATCGACCTGTGATCAATGCGGTCGCTTAATCAGGGCGGGCTTGTTCGCCAAGTTGACCGCGTCGTTCCAAGTCATTAGAGTTTATTGTCGTTATGTCGCGTGGAAGGCGTTGAAATAAAACATCGCCAAGGATCGAGGTGACGCATGACGTTCGGCGACGAAGGGGGATCCGAGGTCGGCTTCGAGACGATTCGCGCTCGCGGTTGGCCGTCGATCACCCAGTACTCGATCTTCCTGGAAAATCGCGTCGGCCAGCTTCTCGAGCTCGTCCGTCACTTCCAGGGCTCGAAGGTCAAGATCGTCGGTTTGTCGATCGCCGACACCGCGGATTGCTGCATCGTCCGAATCATTCTCAGCCATCCCGAACAAGGGCGCGAAATCCTCGAACTCGCCGAGCTCCCGTTCGTCGAGAACGAACTCCTCGTCGCGCAGTTGACGATTGGATCGCAATCGCTCGTCGACCTCTGCTCGGCGTTGCTCCAGGCCGAACTCAACATTCATTACGCATACCCCCTGCTCGTCGCGCCCCAGGGACGCCCCGCGATCGCGATGCACGTCGACGACTTCGAGCAAGCTTCGATCATCCTCCGCGAACAAGGTTTCGAGATCCTCTGCGAAGCCGATCTCTCGGGATGATCAACGCCCGTCGCCGCCGTTTTGGGGACGAGACGGACGGCTGAATCGAAATTTCTTTTTATCAAGAAACCTTTCATACGCTTGCTTGATCACTTCTTGATATCCGTCGATTTTCACTTCGGCGTCGAGATCGACCTTGTTGGTTCCGATCATTCCGTCGGCCCGCATCGACAGTCGCATCATCGCCAGGACGAGTTTTTTAACCGCCTCTTCGAGAATTCGATCGTGATCGAACGCGAGTTCGACGGCGAGATCAAGCGGAGTCCACGTCGCCGAGGCCGCGTCGTCGCCGCCTCGGAGCATGGGAGGGGGATTCGCCGCGAATCCGACAAACGCCAAACCGATCGTCCGACCTCGCGGGTCTCGGTCGATCGCACCGAAAAACCCGAGCGGGTCGAACCACTCCAGATCGCTGAGCCCCGTTTCCTCGGCGAGTTCGCGTCGCGCCCCGGCTTCGATCTCCTCGTCGAGCTCGATGTAACCTCCCGGTAGCGCGAGTCGCCCCTCGAACGGCTCGCGACCGCGCTCGATGAGCGCCACCGACAATATGTCGTCATACAACGTGAAAACGGCCGAGTCGACCGTCACCGCGGGACGCGGATAATCATAAGTATATGGCATCGTACGTGCGTATCCAAATGTTTGCGTGTTCGGGTCGTTGTTGGATCGCTGGACGCGCCTCTCCGCGATCGAAATACTATAACGGATGAACGACGAACAATGGAAATCGATTATGGGGAGCGACGCCGAGTCGCTTGAACCGCTCGTCGGAAAGCTCGCGAGCGAAGACGGACCCGCCGATCTCGCTGGGACCTGGCCCGATCGGCTCTGGAGCTCGCTTGTCGAAGCCCGAGCGACGCGCTGGTCGATCCCGATCGAATCGGGAGGCGACGACCTCGATCGCTCGACCCTCCTCACCCGCTACGCGCGCGTCGCCGAGGGGAGCCTGACCGCCGCGTTCATCCTCTCGCAACACGACGCCTCGGTACGAAGACTGCTCGCCTCGGGTCCGACGGCGACTGCGCAATCATGGCTCAAAAAGATCGCCGACGGAGACGCCTTTACAACGGTCGGAATTTCGCAATTGACGACGTCGCAACGTCACGGATCTTCAGCCCTTACGGCGCGCCGGGTTGCCGGCGGATACGTCCTGAACGGAGTGATGCCGTGGGTGACCGCGGCCGAACGCGCCGCGGTGATCGTGACCGGAGCGGTTGTCGCCGGCGCCGATGAACAATTACTGATCGCCGTCCCGACCGACCGTAATGGGATCAATATATGTACTGCCTTCGATCTCGCGGCGCTCCAGGCTTCGCGTACCACCGAGGTCGGCTGTTCTGACGTTCATGTCGCGTCGGACGAGATACTGATCGGCCCCACGCCCGACGTCATGGCCGCGGCGAGCAAGCCCGGAGGAACGGGAGGGCTCGAAACCTCGGCTCTCGCGCTCGGCCAGGCCCGCGCCGCGATCGATGCACTCGGCGAGCAAGCGCTGCGACGCCAAGAACTCCAGGCCCCGCTCAACGCGTTAAGAAGATCGTGGCGTGATCATTGGACTTTATTGATCGAGGCGGCGACCGAATCCCCCGCCGCTCCCCCGGCGTCACGCGTTCGAGAAAACGCCAACGCTCTCGTCGGTCGCGCCTCTCAGGCGTACCTCACGGCGCGCAAGGGATCGGGATTCCTCCGCTCCGATCCCGCTCAACGCTGGGCTCGGCAGGCGTTGTTCTTCCTCGTTTGGTCGTGCCCCGCGCCGATCGCCGCCGCCGCGATCCGCGATTTCGCCGGATCAACATGTGATTGATCATTT
>JAKBCQ010000272.1:4336-5240 GCA_021807585.1 Planctomycetota bacterium
ATGTGAATGGATATCCAGGAGCGCGCTTGGTTTCGAGCGGGACGGTTGGAATCGAAGCCGGGTCGCATTCGATCCCGAAATCGCCGTCGATCGGTTCCTTCGCCGAATCCCGATCCATTCCGAAAACCAGGCTCGCAAACCTTTACTTAATGCGTTCATAATAAATTATATTTAAAATTATTTATAATTATATTGCGATATTGCTTACCTTGTAAGATTGCCGGTCGAACGTCGGGGCCGCCGTTCTTTCAACAATTGTGTGTTATGCTGGAAGTGTGTTTATTCCGACGATCGACATTCTCATGATTCCGCGAGAACCGATGCACAAACCCTTCGATATCACGCTGAAAATGCTGATGGATTATGATCCCGTCGCGTGGTTGAGGTTTTTCAAGATCGATCCCGACGGGCCCGTTTCGGTCGTCAACACCGAGGTTTCGACGGTGAAGTCGGATGTCGACAAGGTGTTTAGGATTGACGGACCCGAGCCTCGGCTGATTCATATCGAAAATCAATCGACGCCGGGACAAGACACGATCAAGCGGATGTTACGCTCGAACGTGTTGATCGCGAGCGAAGCCGATCTACCTGTGTTAAGCATCCTGACGTTGCTTCGTCCATCGGCTGATTCCATTGAATTCACCGGAGCATTTGTCCGGTCATTCAACGGATTCGGGCCGGTGACGACTTTTTGTTATCCCGTCATTCGGTTATGGGAGCTTGACATTGAGCCGATTTTGAACGGATCTCCGGCGGTTCTGCCGATCGCGACATTGGCGAACGTTCCCGACGAAGCGGTCCCGACCGTCTTGCGTCGAATCGACGATCGCATGATTCACGAGACGGATTCGTCGACCGCGAGTACAATTATGGTGGCTTCTCTGCTGATGGCGGGGTTGCGAAT
>JAKBCQ010000273.1 GCA_021807585.1 Planctomycetota bacterium
CGCCGATCGACCGTCGCGTGCAACGCACGATTTCGGCGGATTGGGACGAGCGAGATGATTATAGAGCGTCGACCGCCATGACGTCTCGCGCCATGAAAACCCCGCGTCTCCCCGCCACGTTCCTCCAGTCGGGTCGCATCCCTCGACGCCCACCGCATGATCGACGACGCGATACGCGTGCCGAGCCGGAACGTCGCGACCGTCTCCCACAAGCCGCTCCGAATACGCGACCGTAAACGACGCGCCGTCCGCGGCCTCGATCTCGGCGATCGTCCCCCTCAATCCCGGAGCGAACGGACCGTCGGCGCCCGTCGGCTCGCTCCCCGTGTTCGCCCTATAACCCACAGGCGCCTTGAATTGAGACACGAGCGCATCGGGATCGCTAGGACAAGCGACGCCGGGAACTCGGTCGACCGCGATCCCCCTCGGAGAACCCGCCTGAACCGCTTTCGCTTCGGCGCGAATGCGCCCGAATCCGGCCACTCCGAACTCGTCGAGAATCGTCGCCAAGGGACTCGGCGTTTTCGCTTCGGCTTCAATCGATTCGGGAATCTCGGGCAATCGCCCCTTCACTTGATCATACAAAATGATTCCTTCGCCGATCCCGCGAAGGTTGTTCCGGCACGTCTCAAGCCGGGCCGAATCGCGCGATCGCGGCAGGCTCATCAGGACGATAAGAAACACGATCAGCACGATCACCGCAACCACGATCGCCTCGATCGCGGTCACGCCCGATCGGGTTGAACGAGATAGATTCATTTTTGCATATTCATATTAAATGACGTAAGCGATCGCGAATCGAATCTCACGCGCTTCCACGTCGTCGGCGATTCGATCGAGCCGCCTGACGACGCGTGAATCGGTTCACTTATCCACCGAACGTCGGTTCGACTTCAAAAAACACGTCTTGCCTCATTCTCATAAATTATCCTAGAATGCCGAACGACGCTATCGGTATCGTCGGCGGATAACGATCCAACTCGATGCTTGACGCTCATTCGTCAACTCAATCGCAAGATCGCCCAGGGCGAATCTCGCAGTCGGATCTTCGACGCCGGCGGGTGGTTCATTCTCCTCATCCCGGTTTACGGTTCATTGGATTCGTCGGCACGTACTACCATCGATTTGTCGCGCAGCGAGCGCTCCATTGCAAACCGAGACGGCCATGACCAGGATTTTATGGGGATTTCGATGGAACAGGGGGCTCCCAAGGTCGATTTTCATCGGTTGTTAAGAGAGATCGCGCCGCTCGCTTTCGCCGTGTCTTTCGGCGTTCTCATCGCCGCCTTACCGCATTTCATCAACCTGGTTCGGATCGGCGAACCGACGTGGATCTCGGATTATGATGATTCATATTATTATTTAGCGATCGGCGAGCAGGCTTACGAACATCATCCCTTCGACCTGGCGGATCCCGTCCTTCCCGCCGACGGCGTGTCGATGTATCCCCGCCTCCAGTTAACCCCGGGGGTATTAATCGCACGAGCGGCTCATTGGGGCCCGATGGGAATCAACTTCGCATGGAGGATCCTCAGCGGTCTCGGCGTATCGCTCGGGTTTTATCTCGTCGCGCGTTGGTTAACACATTCGCCGTGGTGGGGCTCAGCGATCGCGATCTGGCTCTGCGCCGATGTCGGAGTCGTCTCGGGATGGCCGCTCTTCAAACACCTCGCCGTCTTCTACGAACTCGCTCGCCGGCCGCAATCAAAACTCCTCGCCTCGGCGCCGATCATCCACCCCCTCTGGAGGCTCGTCTCCCCGGCTCTTCCGCTTCCCTGGCTTCTCCTCATGATCGGCTTATGGATGCGCGCGGTCGCTCGCCCCACGCGCGGCCGAATCGTCGCGGCGGGGCTCGGTTTTGGAATATTATTTTATGATTATTTCTTTTTTTGGACCGCGGCGGGGCTCGCTTTGCTCCTTTGCACCTTATGGGATCGAGGATCGCGCCGCGTCCACTTCCTCACGGGAGCGATCGGCTTCGTCGTCGGCCTTCCCGCGGTCTATACGTCTTTTCGTGTGAAAACATCAAACCCTTCGGATTGGGGAGCGCGGTGCGATTATTTTCTTTCGATCGGTCGGTTTCAAGAGCTCGAGTGGCCGCTCAAATATCTGATCGCCGCGACGATCACGGCGCTCTGGGTTTGGTTCAAAAGACGCGACCTCGCGCCGATCTGGAGTCTCGCGATCGCGGGGATCATCCTAAGAAACGAACAAATTTTCACTAGTTTACAAATTCAGAACTGGCACTGGGATTACGCGATCGGCGTCGCGCTCAGTTTGGTCGTCGCGCTCTCGATCACCGCCGCCGCGCGTATCGAAAAACGGCGCGGTCTCGTCGTCGCCTCGTTCACCGCGTGCCTGCTGTTCATCGCCGCCACGGGCGTTTGGATGCGTTATATCGAGGCGACACGAACCAAATTCTCACGCGATCTCCTCGCCGATTACCTCCGCTACCGCGAGCGACGACACGACCCGAGATCGGTTCCACTCGAACCCAACGCCGTCGTCGCGGGGGACCGTTTCTTCCTCGATTGGGCCGCCGTTCTCGACGATCTCAGACCGCTCGATCGCCATTCCATATCAACCAGTATCCAAATCTCTGATTCCGAATGGGACGAGCGATCGGCGCTCAACGCTTATCTTCGCGGCCTCGATCCCCAAGCGTTCGATTCCGAACAAAAAACGTCGCTCAAAAGCGTCGATCCGCGCGTTTGGGGAATCGGCAGGTTCGGCGATTGGACCCGCGACGAAAGCATCTTCAAACGCCGAATCGCCGGAAAACTCGCCGCGTTCGAATCGGTCCGCCAAAACCCTCTATCCCTCGTCAAGAAATACCACGTGCGATACGTCGTGCTTCCCGCCGATCAACATCCGCCTGGATATTTATTGGACGGATGGCGCGAGATCGAACGATCGGCGGCGTGGCGGATCTGGGAACGAAACGCCGATCGATCGCCGCCGTCCCAGGGCGAGCCGACCCCGAGTCCGAGCACTTTTCAACAGTTCAACCGATCCCGCGAGTCGATCCTGACTCAAGAATGAAAGGCGAACCCATGAATCGTCGCTCGATCAATCGTCGACCCTCTCCCGCCCTAAGCGTCGTCGTTCCCGTGTTCAACGAGAGCGAAAACGTTTGCGAACTCCATCGAAGGCTGAGCCAAACGCTAATATCTTTAAAAATATCATACGAAATTATTATTATTGACGACGGGTCGACCGACGAAACGCGTCGTCTCCTCGCCGAACTGCGCGATCGCGATCCCCGGCTCGCGGTCTGCGCATTCAGCCGCAATTTCGGTCACCAAGCCGCGGTCTCGGCGGGGCTCGATCGCGCCTCGGGACGCGCGGTCGTCGTCGTCGACGGCGATCTTCAAGACCCCCCCGAACTCATCCCAACGCTGCTCCAAAAACTCAACGAAGGATTCGACGTCGTCCACGCGGTGCGGCGCCGACGTCCCGAAGGTCCCTTGAAAAAACTTGGATATCATCTTTTTTATCGCCTGTTAAATGTGATTAGCGAAACACCGATCGCGGTCGATAGCGGCGACTTTTGCGCGATGAATCAAAAAGTCGTCAATGCCATCAAACGCCTTCCCGAGCGCGCTCGTTTTATTCGCGGGTTGCGCGGTTATGTCGGTTTCCGCCAAACCGGGCTCGAATATGATCGAGCGCCGCGAGCCGGCGGCTCGCCGAAGTACTCGTACGCCGATCTCTTCCGATTGGCGGTCGACGGGCTTGTCAGCTTCAGCGGTGCGCCGCTTCGCCTCGTTACATATCTCGGGCTCGCCGCGGCGGGATTCGCACTCGCGCTCATGGCGTGGGTTCTGGTCGAGGCGATCGCCGGCGTTCACACCCTCCCGCGCGGCTGGGCGAGCACCGTCGTCGTCGTCCTCTTCATGGGCGCCGTGCAACTCCTCTGCATGGGAATCATCGGCCAATACATCCGCCTCATCTTTGTTGAAACCAAAGCCAGACCCGCGTATCTCGTCGATCGCCACCTCCACGCCCGCGGAACCTCGGCGATCGGAATCCAAAACGGACAAGAGCCCCGGATTCGTGAATCGCTTGATATTACAAAATCATCTTTATATAGTCATGTGATATCTGATCAGGTGATGACTCGACCCGCCGCTCGAACCCTCCGTTTCGACAGGGCCGCGAACATCACCGCGCCGCGATGGAAAAAACCCTCCGTCATCTCGATTCGTCAATTCGCGGTTCGTCGTCGAATCGACTGACGACCCGGGTTTCCAATCACGATGATCCGTCATCTTGCATCCCACCACCTATAAACTCCCTCAAGCGGGAGGACCGAGGGATACCCAGAAAGTCGCGGTCGTTCATGAGGATCTCTCAGATGCGTAAACATTGCGAAGTCGCCGATATAGTCGACAAACGGTGAATCACAATTCTTGGGGACCCGAGGTTCATTGCGTGGGGATTGGAGCGCCGACGATAGGGTGTCCGCGAGTCTGCGAGTCGACGCTCGCCCGACTTCGAGCCGGCGCCTGATCGACGTCGCCGGATATTCTTTGATGCTCGCTTCTGGATATGTTATTAAGATTTCGATGGAATCGGCTTTCGTACGTATGCGTTCGATCTCAAATAGAATCGAATCAACAGCAAGACGATCAACGCCGAGACGATCAATCCCGCCAAGATCCACATCATGGAGAATCGTCGAACGGCTTTCACGGGTTTGACCAATCCCTGAACGTAACTTTCAACGATCACGCCCTTCCTCACGACGTGCACTGTTGTTCCATCGGGGATCTTCACCCGATGAAAAAAGGCTTCGTCGTAATTCGGATGAAAATCGACGTTTTCCACATGCGAATCCTCGACATTGGTAAGAACCACACGACGGTCTTCTCTCATATAATGGAGATCATAATATTTGACGCGCGTATGATAAGGATACCACATCCCCGGTTCGACCTCGTGGAGTTCGTCGGCTTCGCCGGTGAATTCCGGAGCATCCAAGGGATTGGTATAATCATAGTATTTCCAGCGTATCGGAATGAGATTTCGATCCGCGGCAAGCCAGAAGTGATAATGATCGATATCGATCATTCGATCGTTTCTATCTTTGCCGATATCGACTCGGATCCGTTTGCAAACGAGCCCGTCGATCGTTTCGTCGTTTAAAACGTGGATTTCGGATCGCAAATGGGCGTGCTCTTTGTATTTCTTGAGAGATTGTGTTCCTTTGAGGATCTCCGATAGCTTG
>JAKBCQ010000274.1 GCA_021807585.1 Planctomycetota bacterium
CGCGCGGTCGTCCCCCCACGGTTTAACCCCTCCCGCGGCCTTGGCGGCGAACCAGTGGGGCAAGCCGAACCCGAGCGCGCCCAGCGTCCCCGCCTGGAGAAAATCGCGCCGAGTCGCGCCCCCGCACGTCGACGTTCGACCTCTCCCCGTTAATGTCAGCATATCCATTCTCCTCAAAGACGCGATTCCGTGGTACGGTGCGAGGGGGGTGAAATCTCTCCGAGCTTGGTTCATCCCCCGCGCCTCGATCAATCGAAAGACAAAGAGTCGCAATGAAAAAGGGCGGGGGGCTTCGGCGGGAAATCGACAGACATTCGGCCTCGATTCATAAGATAACGTTTTCCACGCCGATCATCCAGTATTTTGTCGCGCGAGATCGAGCCGGTCCGTGCGCATCCGCAATTGATATGCGTGGAACAAGCATCCTTTGACGAACGGCGAACCACGCGAAGTCGCCGTTTCAACGAAGTTTCTCGCGTGATGATCCGCGTCGCGCGCAAGTTTGGAATCACCTCCGAGGTCTTGGCGTCGCCTCCGAGGTCTTGGCGTCGCCTCCGAGGTCTTGGCGTCGCCTCCGAGGTCTTGGCGTCGCCTCTGAGGTCTTGGCGACACCCCCGAGATCTTGGTGTCGCCTCCGAAATCACCGATACGCAACTCCGACGCGATCGAGTTCTCCCTTGAGAGCGCGCGCCGCGTCGCCGAACCGATCGGGACCCGTGAAGCCGTAACTCTTCTCGGCGACGATCAAATGCGGCTCGAGCGTGCAAAAACCGTCGAATCCGCGTGCGACAAGATCCGCGATCAGCGCGGCGATCTCCCCCGCTCCCAATCCCGCCTCCACATTCTTATGCGTAAGTGTGTCATAATCTTTTACGTGAAAATGAATGACATGTTCGCGGAGTTTGTTCCACGCGTTCTCGATCGATTCGCCGACTTCAAGAAAATTCGCGGGATCGAACGCCGAACCGAGCGCCGGCGAGTCGACCGCTTCGATGATATCGAGCACGCGTTCGGCGACGTCGCCGTAGATTCCCTTCTCATTTTCGAGGAACAACGTCACGCCTTGTTCCGCGGCGATCTCGGCGAGCGTCGCCATGCGACGGATCACCTCGCCGCGATGATTTCCGGGATCGTCGCCTTGAGGGATATAAAAGCTGAACACGCGAACGCGCGGAGCTTCGTAAAAGAGCGCGAGTTCGAGCGCCTTTTCGAAGCGTTCGATATGCGGCTCGAACGGATCGGTGATCGCGATTTTGCCGATCGGAGAACCGATCGCGCTCAACGTGACCCCGCGATCGCGCATCAAGGCGCGGAACGAGGCGTGATCGTCGTCGTCGAGATCGAGCACGTTTTTCCCCAGGATCGAACGGAATTCCACATGCCGGATCGCGTGCTCGGCGAGCACGTTAAGCTGAACCACGGGATCGGGATCGATCTCGTCGGCGAAGGCGCTAATGTGTACCATCGTGTCGGCTCTCGGTCGGGTTCGGGGTCTTTGATCAAGGTTATTGTATCGTAACCGTCGGACTAACATGAAGCACGGCGTGGGGCCGTCATTCGACGATATAGAAATCGAAATGGCGTTCAGATAGAATCGTACTAGCGGCTTCTTTTTCACCGTTCGTTCTTAATGCATCTTATACCTCGGCCCGGTGAGTTGAATGATCGAAACGGGATCGATCATTATCCCAAAGCTATCGGATCATAGGATTGGGGTATCGAAGCGACTCGATAAACGCTTCATAAATGATAGTCTTGAAGAAGGACGGTCATGGGGAAATGGGATGGGATTCGCGATCGTATACTGAGCGGGAATTCGGATACGAATATTCGTTTTGTGGATCTCCGCGGCTTATTAAAAAAGTATCGATTCCAGGAGCGAGTTCGAGGAGATCATTTCATATTCACCCGATCTGATGTTGTGGAGATTATCAATATCCAGCCAAGAGGCGCGAACGCGAAACCTTATCAAGTCGCACAAGTTCGGCGAATATTGACGAAATACCCAAACTTGGAGGAGCCGGATGTTCAATAACCATCGTTATGAGATCCTGATTTATTGGAGCGAGATCGATCAATCATACGTCGCCGTCGTTCCCGAATTACCGGGATGCGCGGCCGACGGTCCGACTTATCGCGATGCTCTCGAGGCCGTCGAGATCGTGATTAAGGAATGGATCGAGACCGCGAAGGCACTTGGGCGACCGATCCCTCCGCCGCGAGTCGGAAAGATCCACGCGTAACCGCGTCGTAGTCGCTTCCAATAATTCTCAAAACTCCGTTTTATTATATAAACCACGATAATCAATCTGTAATTGAATTATGCAGAATCATTTTGGTGAAATCGTCACGAACGCGCCGGGGTTGATCGCGCGTCCGCGAACCTCTAGGCTTGTTTTTACGAAAGTCTCCTCCGTTCAACCTCCGGGAGCGAACGATGCCGCACGCGATTCTTCTCGCACTAATCATTGCACAAGCGAACTTTAAACATGACGATGCGATTGCCGGAGTCGTGATCGACGAAATGAAGAATCCGCTCGAGGGGATCGAGGTTTTCCTCGCGTCGGGGACGAACGTCGAGGGAGAGACGCGAGTGATCTCAGCGACCAAAACCGACGCCAAGGGGGAGTTCGCGTTTCCAAGGCCGGGCGATCAAGATCTCGGCGGTTTCCTGGGAGCGCTTCAGATCTGGACGTTCGATCTCCAAAAAGGCTTGAACGGTCGGTTCGTATTCCCCTCGGCCAAGATTTCAAGGCAAACAATCGTCTGTGGATCGACCGTCGAACGAGTGATTCGGCTCAAGGGGCCCGGCGATAAGCCTTTGGCCGGAGCGGCGATCGCTCCTCGCTCCGCTTTTCTATCGACCGAAACTGGAGAAATTCACGCCTCCGAGATACCCGACGTTCTTTTCGATCGCATGCGACGAACGACAAACGACGAAGGAAAAGCCGCTCTCTTTCCGTTCCAGCGATCGATGAAATATTGCGAAGTCGCGATCGATTCTCCGGAGACGGCTCGTCAAGTGTTGGGAATCATTGAACCATCACAAGATAATATGATGGAATGGAAGATCGAACCCGCGGGCGCTCTTTCGGGCAAGATCGTCGATGAATCGGCTGCGCCGATCGCCGGTCGAGCCGTTATGATTTGGTCGCAAAGCGAAAGAGGCGTTCTGCCGCGCGTTCATTTTCCGAAGGAACCGATCCGAACAAGCGCCGACGGAACGTTCGTCACTCCCGATTGTCTCATCGCGGGGCGTCGTTACCGCGTTTCTATCGCTCCCGACGACGACCACGACGGATTCCTCTCGAAGTGGATCAAGCCCGACGCGAAGGCCGAGCGGGTGATTGCGATCCCGACGATTCGGCTGTCGAGCTTGCGATCGATCGCGGGAAAAGCGATCGATCGGCAAGGGAGGCTCGTCGCTGATGTCGAGGTCTTTCAATCGGGTGACGGTTCCGGGAAAACGACGACGCGAACCGCGGCCGACGGCTCATTCCATTTGAAGGGATATCGACCGGGAAAAGCGTTCGTCTTCGCGCGCAAGCCGGGGTTTCGCTTTCATGGACAATTAATCGATACAAATCGGTCGAATATTACGCTTTCGATCGCACGGACGACCGATCCCCGCGACGAGCGGATGAAAACCCTACAGAGCCCGGTCAAAGACGCCGAACGCAAGCAATTGGCGCGGCGATTGATTGAGACCTACGTCGAAAAGGCGATCGCATCGAAAGATAAACGTATCGATTTTAACATATTATTGTATCCTTTATTGTTGATCGATCTGGGGGACGGAATGGACGCGATCGAGCGTGCGGGAGTCGAACCTCGCACGCGATGGACGTTGTATGCGCGCATTGCTCCTTCGCTCGCGGCGACCGATCTCGACGAGGCGACGACACTCGTCGAATCGATCGACGACGCTGATTATCGCTCGGACGCGTTCCTCGATCTGATCGACGCTTTACCCGTCGATCGCGTCAAAGATCGGCGGTCGCTTATCGATCGCGCATTATTGCACGCGAGAGGAGTCCGCAGGCCCGAGCGTCGCGCGTTGTTGCTCGGCGATATCGCCGAGCGACTGATCGAAATCGGCGATATCGATCGGGCGAAACCTCTCTTCGACGAAGGGCTTAAGATCGCCGAAAACCTCCCGGAGAACGAGCGATTGTTCGCCGGATTGTTCGCGGCAAGGCTCGCGCGCGTCGATTATCCCGCGGCTCGGAAAATCGTCGACAAAATTCAAGATCCAAGGATTCATAAGCGATCAATTAAGAATGTAATAGCTCGTGCGATCGTGTCGCGGCCGGATCGAGCGGAGCGCTTGCTCGCCGAGATTTCCGACCCGTTTGATCGCGCCGCCGTGATCGAGCGATTTTGTCGGGTTGCGTCCAAAGCGAATCCCGCGATCGCCGAAAAGCTCGCGTCGCTTCTCGATCGCGAGATGTCGGTCGCGCTTGCGCGGCTATACGTCGCCAAAAATCTTTGGTCGACCGACCGCCAAGCCGCGGAAAAATCGTTTAACAAGGCGCTCGAGAGTATTGATTCGTGGATGAGTATGAAGCCGAGCGTGTTTTTAGATATTTCGGCGTTTATGCCTTTGGCGGAGGAGATCGATCCCGCGTTCGTTCCCGAGATTTTTTGGCGCGCCGCGGCGGATCGCTCTCCGAACCCCGATCCTCGAATCGAGTGGGGATCGACGATGTTTGATTTATCATTGTTTATGGCCCGATATGACCGTGAAGTCGCTTTGGTGTTGATTGAACGAGAGCTTGCGATCGCCGGTGACGAATTGTATTCGCGCCCAAGACTTTTTTTGCGGCTCTTCGAGGCGCTCGCGATGATCGATCCTCGTCGCGCCTTTGAGCTGATCGAAAAGATTCCGCCCGCCGGAGCGAATCTCGATATTTACGAAGGATCGAATTGGACCCGAGTTCAGATCGCGGTGCTTTTGGCGCGACCGATCGAATCGACGTGGCGGATCGTCTGGCGGTTGAACTCGGGATTGGCTGAGTTCGAAGATCGCGACATCCATTGATCGTAGTGAGGTGGACGGCTCGAATCGGGAGCGGGATGACCTGTAAATATCTGTCGATACAAATCATGTGAACATAACATGCATTTAAGTTTGCTTCTCCAATATTCGTCGTTCCTCGCCGATTCGGATTCCGCCGCGCGTCGGATGAATCGAATCGCCGGTTTGATCGGCGATGGTTCATC
>JAKBCQ010000275.1 GCA_021807585.1 Planctomycetota bacterium
CGCTTGATGTGAAATTGTCATCAACAATGCAACGAGCCCGGGCGACCGTGAGATCGGGCCGGGACGCTCTTTGACATCTCGATTGTTTGATCAAGAGAGCCGGGACGTCGCGACGACGTTTGAGAATCAAAAATCTCAAACATCCAAACGCGTCCCGCTCTCCAGGAGTTTCGCTCCGCGTCGAAATCCTCGATCGATCACGTTTCATTTCGATCGTAATGCCTCACGACGACAAACACCGTGGGATCTTCCCTAAGCCGCGAGGAATCTGCGTTCGCTCTCATTCTCTCCAATCACTCAGACCGGATCGATTCCGCGGCGATGTTTTAGGAATCGCGGGTCGTCGCAAGCGACGTAACATCGCGTCGGAGAGATGAAGCATCGAGATGAAAGCGCTTCGATCTCGGTCGGAAATCGAGAGAGCCCCGATCGACACGGTCATTCGGGCCGGCGAGGCGAAGGCGCGATCGGTTATGATTAGCATTTCGTCGAGCGCCGTGAATCGATTATCTAACACGCTCCTCATTGCACGATTTTTTCCCCGCAGAACGATTTTCATGAAGCTGAAAAGCCGCCCCGAAGATTTCCAGGTTGAGGAGATCCCGCTCGTCGAGCCGGGATCGGACGGACGATTCGTGTTTTATCGACTCTCCAAACAAGGGATCGGTACGCTCGAGGCGATCGATTCGGTCCGTCGCCAATTCGACGTCTCCGCTTCGCGTGTGGCGCACGGGGGATTGAAGGATAAACACGCTTCCACTATTCAATATTTGACGATCCTCGACGGTCCCGAACGCCCGCTTCGGCAGCCGAATCTCGAGCTCGAACCGATCGGACGGTTGTCTCATCCTTATGGGCCGACGTATTTTCGCGGCAATCGATTTCGGATCGCGCTGCGGAACATGACGACGCGTCAGGCCGAGCAAGCCGCGCAGGCTCTCGCCGACGCGGCACGGGACGGGATTCCCAATTATTTCGACGACCAGCGGTTTGGGTCGATGAGCGCCGCGAAAGAGTTCTCGGCGCGGGCTTGGCTTGAAGGAAATTATGAACGTGCGTTTTGGCTGGCGATCGTCGAGCCGAATCCGCTCGATCGCCCCGAAACCCGCGCTTCGAAGGATATCCTCCGCGAGCATTGGGGGAATTGGGCCGAGGCGAAAGCGAAGCTCGATCGCTCGCATGAGCGCGGGCTCGTCACGTATCTCGTCGATCATCCCGATGATTTTCGAGGGGTTTACGCGCGGATCCGTCGCGACCTTCGATCGCTCTATTTTTCGGCGTTTCAAAGCCATCTGTGGAATCTGGTACTGGCGGACGTGATCGAGCAAACGACTCGGCCCGATCAACGCATGCTTTATGATTTTAAATCGGCGAAGCTGCCGATTCCACGAGGACTCGAGAGCGAGCAGGCCGAGCGACTCGCTACGATGTCGATCCCTCTTCCCTCGGCGCGATCGGCGATTCCCGAGGGGGTCGTCGGCCTTGCGACGGTCGCGGTTCTTGAGCGATTGAATCTTGAACCCAAACAATTGCGGGTTAAGCATCTGAAAGATGTGTTTTTATCGAAGGGAGAGCGTCCCGCGATGTATCGCTTGGCCGACGCGAAGCACGGGATCCACGCCGACGAGCTTTATCGCGATCGTCGCAAGCTGATCGTCTCGTTCGAGCTTCCCCGCGGAGGTTACGCGACGATGCTCGTCAAGCGCATCACCTTGCCGACCCCCAAAAATTCCTCAACCCGCCAAGCCGATAATGGACGCTGATATTTTATGATGGAAACGGCTGTTTCGATTCTTTATGAAGACAATCATTGTCTCGCTTGCGACAAGCCCGCGGGGGTTCCGACGCAAGCCGACGAGTCGGGCGATTTATCGTTGCTTGAACAAGTGCGCGAACGGATTCGGGTGCGCGATCGCAAGCCCGGTAACGTGTTTTTGGGGCTTTTGCATCGTCTTGATCGCCCGGTTTCGGGTGTCGTGCTGTTCGCCAAAACGAGCAAAGCCGCGGCGCGGCTGAGCGAACAATTTCGCGTGGGGACGATCGAAAAGACGTATCTTGCGATCGTCGAGGGGACGATCGCGGCCGATGAAGGAGAGTTCGTCGATCGATTATCGAAGGATCGCGAACGTAACGTCGTTTCGATTGCGGACGCGAACGATTCCGAAGGGCGCGAGGCTCGTCTGCTGTTCCGGGTCATCGAGCGTTCGCGTGTCGCCACGACCGTCGAGATCAAGCTGTTGACGGGCAGAAGCCATCAAATTCGCGTTCAATTCGCAAGTCGCGGCAAACCGATCTGGGGCGATCACAAATACGGGTCGAAACGGAATCTGCGAGCGCTCGACGGCGGAGGGCGGATCGCGCTCCACGCGCGATCGCTCGGGTTCAATCATCCGACCCGGCTTGAAACGCTCTCGATCGACGCGCCGATCCCGGCGGATTGGCCCGAATGAGTTTTCCGGGGCGCGTGGCGCGTGCGGCTCACAATACAAGAATCTAACTTATTATAGATATTAGCATAAGGTAACAAAATTATTCATTCATGATTGCGTGCGATCTCTCGGCTTCAATCACCCGAGCCGGCCGGAAGCGCCCTCAATCGCTTCGTCGATTGCGGCAGCCCGGCGCGAATGATCTTCCTCAGGGAAAACCGCGTGCGGCTCCAGAACGCGAGCGGGATTCCAAGTATGGATATCAGCATAGCCAGATAGGGTTTCCAATTCATAACGGAGCGCGTTCCCGGAAGTTTGGCCGACTCGTTCTCGACGATCGGTTCGGCGATCGCGGCGGCCTGGGCCGCCTTTTCGCGGTCGATCTCGGGTTTCGACGGCTCGGCGGACGCGGCCTCGGCGGGCCCGTTTTTGAGGTTCCGCATCCGGACGACGAGCGTTTCGGCGACGAGCCACAACTTGGGGTCGGTGAGGCCCATCTCCTCGGCCTCGCGCCGCGCCGTGGCTAAATCGACGCGATCTTGATCTTGCTCGACGCGGCGGATGAACCACAAAAACCCGGCGCGTGCGCCGTCGACGTCGAAAAAGTAGAGGGGACGCGCCGCGGCGTCGTTGAGTTCATTTTGGTAGCGCTCGATTTGAGAGACATCCAAATTGGAAAGTGAAACCGGTAGGGCCACGTAGCGCATTTTTCGTTTGGCGACTTCGGCGATGAAATCGGGACCGACCTCGGCGGGCTCTCGTAGATCGAGCAACGTTTGATAACCTTTTTCGGCGAGCCAATCGAGCCCCTCTTTGGAGGGCGCTCCGCCCCCGGCGAGCCTGGGTTGAACCGTGCTGAAATGTGGAATCAACGATTTATGCGGTTCGGCGAGCGGATTTTGCGGCGGGATCAAGACGACGTTCGCCCCCGGAGCGGGCTTCTTGTCGGTTGAGGATGAAGCCGCCGCCGAAGCCTTCGCATCGGACGATCGCGAACCGTCAATGCGAGCGGTTTCGGCCGAAGCGGTCGGAGCGGGCGTATCGGCCGAGCCGACTCGGGCCAAATCACTGTTCGCTTTTGGTTTCAAGTCGGCGACATCAACGGATTGGTTCGCGCGACCCGGTCGAGCCGCGTCGGTCGTTACCACGGTTGAAGCCGAAGGGGTATTGGAGTCGGCCCGGGCGGGCGATTCGGCGCCCGGATTCGGATTCACGCCGGGACGTCTTGATCCGTTAATATATCCATCAATTTGTGTTTTAACCGAATCGGCCGCCGCGGCGCCGCGATCGGTCGAGTCGTGCGTCTCGTCGAGCGGCGGGAGATGATCGAGGGGGTTATCGGCGAGTTTAGCGGGATTTTTCGGCGAGGGGGCGATTTTCTCGGGTTTTTTCTCGGAGGAATCGGCGGCGATTCGCGCGGGGTTTTTGTCGGCACGCGCGCGGCGCGCGACGGAATCGGCGGGGGCGGTTCCGCGGCGCGACCGGACGGCGTCGGCGTCGGTTTTGGCGCCGGCGACGCCTCCGGGAATGAGTAACCGCGCGATGTTCTCGCGCGGTCGGGTGACGGAGTTGACAGGGGACCGAGCGGTTTCATAACCCGCTCGGTTTCCCGTGGAATTCGAACGCATCGACGTTCCCTTGGCGGACGATTCTCCCTTGCCGGAATCGGCGGGAGGGGGCGAACCGTTCTCATTGAGCGGTTTGACATCCATCGTCTCACCCGCGGGATCGGAACCGACCTGCGACGACGAAGTCGAACCAGGAGCGGCCGAGGGAACGACCGTCGACGATCCCGAGAGCGGAAGTCCGGGATCGGTCAAGGCGGGCTCGATCGTCGTCGTGCTCCGATTGCGGAACAATCGAGGTCGATTGAGCCCGCACGACGAGCAGTTCGATTTGCACCCTTCAAGACCCGCAACGGTGATCGCGAGAGCGATCAGGAATAACCGACCGACGACGAGCGAACCGCGAGATCGCGGAGATCCTCGGCCGTCGTGATACCAGCGATTTCCAAACATCGAATGTCTCTCCCGTTTGACGTCGCGCCGAGCCGAAGCCAAGACATGTTCATATCGGCCGAATCGATCGATCGTATCGACCTATTCGGATAACGGAATCACATACGAGGCTTCATTGACGACGAGATCCGGAACGCCGCCTTTCAAGCGACGGTGCGAGCGACTACGGTCGACGAACGCCGCGATCGTCATGGAAGGAATATCCGTGACGATCGTCCCGATCGATCGAACCGAATCGGCCCGCTCCGCCGCGCGGCTCGCGGATGTCAAATCCAATGGTGACGAATCAATTGCGACCGCGGCGGGGAACGTCCCGCGCCGACGTCTTCAAGCGAGGCTCCTGGACCGGGGTCTCGGCCCATCCCTGAATCCGCTGCGTCGCGCCCGATCAAGCCGAGCGTCAACCGCCAGTGGACCGCGAAATCGCGGAGTCGATGGCTCTCAAAGTAGATCCACCATGCAAACTTATCCGATGAATCGTCGATTGCCAAAGAAACGCGATCATTTTTAGAATAGACCGTGGCCAAGCGTCGTTTTCTTCCCGCGCGATCGTTACAAGCGGTAAACTCTCCATGACCCTCGTCGTTTCACAGGTTTCTTCGGCGAGGTCGATGCGCGGCGGGGTTCCGCTCGCGGCGGTCGTGTTTTTGGTCGGGAGCGCGTCGTTTTTATGGAACCTCGATCGCGAGCCTCATTTCATCGATGAATCTGCGTATATTTCTCAAACCTATTTTTCCACACTTTTATTCGAGGGGAGGGTTCATGATTCCGGGTGG
>JAKBCQ010000276.1 GCA_021807585.1 Planctomycetota bacterium
TACGCCCGCCGAATCATCGTCGATTCCCGAATGCGTGCGCAATCGATCAACCCTCGCCGCTTCCAATCGAAGCGACCGAATCGATTCGTATCGCCCGCAACGTTTCGAACCGGTGGAGATGAAGGCCGAGCTTCCCGCGCGGAACGCGCACGAGCGATCGCGGCTCCGACGACGAGACGGCGATCCTTAAAATCAATCATTGATTACAACCGCTTAAACATGAACAAATACCATCTCATATTGTTCCGAATGCGCGAGCGATTGTTCACGGCTTTCGCGTTCGGTTCGACGCGTGGCGCCGCGAGGATCCGAATAATCGGGGTTCGACGAACGCACGGGGGATCTCGTCCGGTCGAGTCGCGCCGACGCGCCTCGGCGACGCGGTCTAAGAGGCGCCGGCGAAGCCGCTTCGTTCGCCTGAACGGTGGAATCGGTGAGATGACGGTTGTCAAGCTTGACGAGCGCTTTCTCTTCGAGCTTGCGAACCCATTCGCGCGTCAGGCCGACGCGATCGCCGACCTGCTTGAGAGTCATCGGCTCCTCGCCGTCGAGGCCGAACCGCATCCGAACGATCGCTCGTTCGCGAGGTTCGAGATGATCGAGTCGACGAAGGACGTCGGCGAGTTCGTCTCTGGTTTCGTATGCGGCTTCGACGCCATCGGTGGGATCGGCTGCGAGCTCGGAGAGCTGCGAATCATCGCCGTCGAAGTTCGCCCCCTCGGACCTCAATCGGCAAGCGCGGAGCGCGTGCCGCACGAGTTCACGGTGCGATTCGGTCAGTTCAAGGAAGTCGCACACTTCGTCGACGGAGGGATCGACCCCTCGATGACGCCGAAGATCACGTTCGGCGGCGCGCCATCGAGACATCAGATTAACGACATGCGACGGGAGACGAATCGTCCGTGCCGTGGTGGTGAGCGCCTGGCGGATCGCTTGTTTGATCCAATAGCCGGCGTACGTGCTGAAACGAGCGCCGAACTTGGGGTCAAAATCCTCAACGGCGCGGATGAGCCCGATGTTCCCCTCGGCAATCAGGTCGTCGATCGCGAGGCCGCGTCCCTGGTACGACCGCGCGATCTTGACGACGAGTCTCAGGTTGGCCTGAATCAAGCGGTTACGCGCGGTCTTGTCGCCCGCTGCGATCTTCCCGGCGAGTTCGCGCTCCTCGTCGGCGTTGAGAAGTCGGGCGTCGCGAATGTTGTCAAGATAGACGTCCAGGTTCGAGAGAACGTCTCGGTTTGAAGCGACGTGGTGTTGCATCGATTTCCGACCTCACTTCCGAAAAAACGCCCATGCGGGGTGATTGCGAGGCGTGTGTTCCAACGGGTCGCCGCCGTCTATTTTCGATGAACCGCTCCATCCCAAGGCTCGATCGAATGCTCAACCGCGGCGTGATTCGCTATCAACGCTCCCCGTCCGTGAGGCGACCTCGACGAACCTTCCATGGCAGGATACGGATCGTCGAGAACCGTCAGGCGTCGTGCCCGCTCTCCATCCCTTTAGTTGCAAACCGGGAACAAAACCGGGCGAATCATTTTGGGATCTCCGCGCGAACCCGAATGTCGCAAACTCGGTGAGCCCGAGAAGCGTCATCGGATCGAGAAGGAAATCCGCGCAACGCCGAGCAGGTTCGGGTTGGATCCATCGACATCGACGGAAACTCTTGAGGAAAGGGGTTTTGAAACAGCGTCGTTCCAAAACCCGATCGATTGATCAACAAGCTGAACGAGTAGGAATGAACTATCAAGCCAAATTTGGCGTTAACGAATCGATCGATCGGTCAACTTCGGGATCGATCGCATCGCGAGACGACAAATCGATCGTCAAGAGTACGATCGTTGAAGGAGCGAGCTTTCCAAAATAAACCGGCAAGGTATTGGAAAGCGCCTCGATATCGCCGATCGGGCTCGTTACAATGATTGAGGTCGGCTTGATTATTCCGAAATAACCTACCAAAGCATGCACGCTTCGTGACACCCAAGCACAAGGTGATTTTTTGAGAACCAATCTCGGCCAGATCAAGCCGAGGCTCAGGGAGATGCGGGCGATGATCGACGACGATTTCGCAGCCCTGATCGAACGCGCCAAAGCAGGCGATTCGGCGGCTTTCGCGCTTTTACTTCAACAATTTGAAAACGACGTGCGGATGATGGTGCGTGTTCGGCTTCCTCGCGTGTTGCGATCCGAGTTCGATTCGCTGGATTTCGTCCAGGCGGTTTGGCAGAGCGTGCTGATCCAATTTGATGAGGATCCCGCGCCGTTCGCCGATCCTGGTCGAATGCGCAACTATCTCGCCGCGGTGGCTCGGAACAAGGTGCTCGAGCAATATCGACGGAAAACCCGAACCAAAAAATACGCCGTCGACCGTGAAGAAAGTTTATATGTACGGCGCGGCAAATATGACGAACCCCGCGAGATCATCGGCACGGACCCGTCCCCCAGCCAAGAAGCTCAGGCCGTCGATTGCTGGGATCAATTGATCGAGGGGAGCGCCCCGCGCGACGCCGAGATCATCGCGTTCCGACGCGACGGCTTGACCTTTCAAGAGATCGCCGATCGCCTCGGACTCCACGAACGTACCGTGCGAAGGGTCGTCGATTTGGCCCGCGCGCGGTGGGAGACGCGGCGATGATCACCCCTCCGTTTCGCCCCTTCGCAAACGACGATTCCGACGACGAAAACCCCTCGTCCGATCAAGGTTGGAGTTCGACCCAGGAACGATGGCGCCCCTCGACCGCGGCCAAATCGTCGCCGGCGATCCCACGTTCAACCCGCGCGCGAGCATTCTCGGCCGAACTCGAATCCGCCGTCGCCGAATTCCACGAACGCTGGGAACGGGGCGAACTCCCCCGCGCCGAAAGCTATCAAGATCGACTCGATCACGATCAATTAATTGAATTGATCTACATAGAATATTGCATGCGTTTACAGGCGGGCGAGTCCCCCGTGCTCGCCGAATACGCCGAACGTTTTCCCGATCTGGCCGATCGTCTGTCGCGCGTCCTCGATCTTCACGAGGTGATCGGCTCATCAAATCATGCCGACTTGTGGGAATATTCTCCCGGAGCGACGCTCCCCGAGGTCGGCGACGAGGTCGGACCCTACCGCTTGATTCGGCTGCTGGGATCGGGGGGGCTGGCGCGGGTCTTCCTGGCGGAGCAAGCCGATCTCGCCGACCGTCTCGTCGTGATCAAGATCGCCGATCGCCCCTCGGCCGAACCCAGGCTGCTGGCGCGTGCGCGCCATCCCAATATTGTCGAGGTGTTGCGTCACGGGACCGCCGAACAGGGGAAGCTGCACCTGATCTGCATGCCGTTTCTCGGCGGAGCGCCCCTTTCAGACATCCTTGACGAGTTGAAAAAGGACCCCAAACGATTCGCCCGTCGCGCCGATCGAAGGCCGATCCCCCCTCTCGACCGCCGATCCGCCCCCGAATTCCCCGCCGCCGATCGCCCAAGACCAACCCGTGATCTTTTAACCAAATTTACTAGTGATCAAGCGTGGGCGTGGATCGTCGCCCGGGTCGCCGAGGCTCTCGATTTCGCGTATCGCCGCGGCGTCACGCACGGCGACGTCAAACCCTCGAACATACTGATCGCCGCCGATGGAACGCCGATGTTGTTCGATTTTAACCTCGCGATCGAATGGAGCGTCGACGGTTTTTCCGAGACGATCGGCGCAAACGGGGGCACGCTCGCTTATATGTCTCCGGAACGATTACGAGCCGTAGCGCAACCGATTCGAGGCAATATTCCGCTCGCAGCCGAACGACATCGCGCCGACTTATACGCGACGGGCCTTGTTCTCCTCGAATGTCTGACGGGAGAGCCCCCCGCGGTTCCCGAGCGCGGTTCGATGAACCCGCGCGAGATGGCGGCAATGCTGGCGGCTTCGCGAGAAACGAACGATCCCCTTAAATCGCGCTCAAGTCGGTCGATTCCCGCGGGATTACGGTCGATCACGGCGCGGTTGATCGCCCCCAACCCCGCCGATCGTTACTCGCGAGCCATCGAGATCCGCGACGATCTCGACGCCTGGCTCGAAGGGCGTCCGCTGGTACACGCCGATGAACCCACCGGGTTTTCGACCGCGGCGCGGCTGGCGCGACGCCACCGTACCGCGATTTCGGCCGCGAGTCTCGTCGTCGCCGGCGTCCTCCTCGCTTCAACCGTAATAATCAACATCAATCAAAGTTTTGAACGGAGAAGGTCGAAGGCGCTCGCCGAAACGCTCTGGGAGCACGCCGATCCCGGCGTCTTCCGTTTCCGCCAAATCGGTCATCTGCGGGTCGATACGCCGTTCGGTCCCGCCGAGACGGCGCGTCGTCATCTCGAACGCTTTCATGTTTTGGAATCGATCGATTGGCGCGACCGCAACGACGTCCGGTCGCTCCCCGAAATCGATCGCCTCGACCTCGAAGCCTGGATCTGCGAACAAGCGTGGCGCTACGCCCGAGAACTCGCCGATCGCCCCAAATCTCCCGAAGATTGGCGCCGCGCCCTCGCCTGTTTAACACACGTTTATCATTTGACGCCCCTCGGGCCGTTGCGATCGCTCGCCGATCATCTCGCGGGCCGATTGGGATTGGAATCGGTCGAACGCCCTCCTGATCGCTCCGCCAGGATCGCCTGGATGGAACGTTATCTCCGGGGAGTCGAGGTCGAATCGTCGAGTTGGAACGACGCCCTTGTCGAATACAAAAAGGCGCTCGCGGCTCGTCCCGATTCCTTCTGGGCGCATTATCGATCCGCCGCCGCGTATCATTGGCTCGGCCGTCCCGCCGAGGCCGCCGAATTGCTCCGCTTTTGCGCCGCCAAACAGCCGCACAATCCCGCAATCCGCACGCAATTAGCCGGATGCTTATTCCAGAGCAATAATTTTGATTTAGCCCTCTCCGAATGCGACGCCGCGATCGCGATCAGTCCCGATTTCATCGAAGCGTATAAAACTCGTATTTATGTGAATGAAAAGCTCGGACGACGCGATCGCGTACAAGAAGATCTCAAACGGTACGAGATGTCGACCTCGCATCAAGGACGGATTCCCTCGTGGCGAATCACGCTCGACACCGCTCCTCCCGCCGACAAAAACGGAACCACCAAGGACGACGACCAAATCTCGATCCTCCGATCCTTGATCGCGTTCGATCCCGACGATATCGATTCGCGAATCAACCTCGCCTCGAAACTCTTTCGACACGGCGA
>JAKBCQ010000277.1 GCA_021807585.1 Planctomycetota bacterium
GGCGGGTCGACTCGGTTCATGCGATCGTCGGAGCTTCGGCGATCGTCACGGGGAACGGCGATCTGACGGTCGTGCTCGGGGGAGATTCACCGTCTCAGGTGACGATCCGGGCCGTCGCGACGGGCGCCGCGGGGCGTCGGCTGAGCGAATCGGCGCGGAGGCGAGGCGTCGCTTCGGTTCACGAGCCCGCGCTCGCGCGCAAGCTGGCGCGGCGCCCGCCGCATCCCGTCCCGCTTCCACAAAGCATGCTCAAAGCAATTGAATCAATACTAAATAAATATGCAGATGTATGAAATCGCTTAACTCGTCGTTCTCGGTCGAATCGGCTCTATAAAATAAACAATCTAAATCTTAATAAATTGCATGTCGATTAAGATATAATAACTTAAAGTTCATTATGTCAATACATAATTTCGAGAAAGATCGCGGAACACGCGGATTTGATCGGCTTGCCAGGCTTGATCGCGTCCGAGTTCGCGGGCGAGGATGGCGGCGACTTTGGGGGCGGCGTCGGCCGCGCCTCGAGCGTCGAGGAAGAGCGCGCGGGTGCGGCGTGCGAGTGCGTCTTCGACGGTTCGGGCGAGTTCGAACCGAGCCGCGAGGGAGATCTCGAACAGGCGATACGAAAGTCCCGGCACGATCGGGTCGGCGAGCGAGGGATCTTCCGCGAGGAGGCGATTGATCGTCGCGCGGTCGATGTCGCGGTAGGCGCGGTCGCGCGCGTCATGAGGAGAATCGGCTCGCGTTTGATCGGAGGATGAGGAATCGTGAAACACTGTCGTCGATGGATGTTTGGATCGACGCGGGCCGATCGCGAACGATTCGGACCGGCTTGGTCGCCGCGGCAGCCCCGCGACCTCGATCGCGCGGTCGATCGCGTCTTCACCCATCACGCGATACGTCGTCCATTTTCCTCCCGTGATCGTAATCAAACCCGATTGTGAGGTTTCAATAACATGTTCACGCGAAAGTTTAGCGGTCGATTCGCCGTTATGGTTTCCGAGGAGGGGTCGGAGGCCTGCGAAGGCGCTTTTGACGTCGGTTTTCGAGGGTGCTCGATCGAGGGTTTGGGCGAGGTGATCGAGCAGGAACGAGACTTCGTCGGCGAGGGGTTTGGGCTCGGGGTCGATCGCGGCGACGGGGGTGTCGGTCGTTCCGACGACGACTTTTCCCAGCCAGGGGATTGCGAAGAGGACGCGTCCGTCGCTCGTCTTGGGGATCATGATCGCGGTGCGACCCGGAAGGAACTCGCTGTCGATCACGAGATGCGAGCCCTGGCTGGGCTCGAGCAGAGGCTTGGAATCGGGATCGTCGAGCGCGCGGATGCCGTCGACGCCGACTCCCGTCGCGTTGACGACGGCGTGCGCGCGGATCGAAAGCTCCTCGCCCGTTTCCCGATCGACCGCGATCAGCCCGCGCGTCAAGCCTTCTTGCTTGATCAAGCGAATCACTTGAAGATAATTGACGGCGATTCCGTTCAGATCGTCGACGAGGCTTCGCATCAGTTCAATCGCGAGTCTGGAATCATCGAATTGACCGTCGTGATAAACGACCCCTCCTTTCAAGCCTTCGCGTTTGAGCGTGGGGACGAGTTCGAGCGCCCGATCGCGATCGACGATTCGCGAGGGGATCGCGTTCCTCGGGCCCGCGAGCCAATCGTAAACCTTGAGGCCGAGGCCGTAATAAAACCGGCCGAAGCCCGAATACGCCGGGACGAGAAAGGCGCGATCGTTGACGAGTGTCGGAGCGTTCTGTTCGAGGACTCCGCGCTCGTGGAGCGCCTCGCGAACCAGGTGGATCTCGCCGCGGGCGAGATAGCGCACGCCGCCGTGTACGAGCTTGGTGCTCCGGCTCGAAGTTCCGCTCGCGAAATCGCGGGCCTCGACGAGCGCGACGCGGTAACCCCGGAGCGAGGCGTCGACCGCCGCCCCCAATCCCGTCGCCCCGCCGCCGATGATCGCCACATCGAATCGCCCGTCGTCGCGGATCCGCTCGATCATCGACTCGCGCTTCGGCAACGTTACGCCTCCAGAAATGATAAACTCTTCAAGAAATTACAACATCATCCGAGTGGAACAATCTTATGTTAAAAGAACGCAATTATCGGATTCCGCCGAATCGATCGATCGTGAGCGAGGCGCCGCGACGTTCGATCTCGCGATCGCATCGTCGCATTTTACCGCGTCATCGCTCGGCGTACAGCACGTCGAGCTCGCTCCGGTATTCGTCGACGATTCGTCCGCGGCGCAGTTTGAGCGTGGGTGTGAGTTCGCCCGAATCGACCGAGAACGGTCGATTCAATAGCAAAAACGCCTTCACGCGTTCAGGAGGGCTCACCGTCCGCATCAATCGTTCCACGCGGTCGGCGAAAAACGCGTTCAACGGGGGAGATTCGATGAAATCGCCGCGGGGATCGAGCGCACATCCGAGTTCGTTCGCTTTGCGCCGGGTCGCGTCGGGGTTGGGGACGATGAGCGCCGTGAGGAAAGGCCTGCCGTCGCCATGAACGACCGCCTGATCGATGTAAGGGTCGCTCGTCAGGAGCCGTTCGATTTCTCCCGGAGCAACGTTTTTACCTCCCGAAGTGATGATGATGTCTTTTTTTCGGTCGGTGATCGTCAGAAAACCGTCGGCGTCGATCTCCCCCACGTCCCCCGTGCGCAGCCAGCCGTCGACGATCGTCTCGCGGGTGGCGTCGGGATCTTTCCAATAACCGAGCATCACATGTGGACCTTTTGTAAGAATTTCTCCGTCGGCTGCGATCTTGATCTCGACGCCTGGAATCGCCTTGCCGACGGTTCCATGGCGGGCGTTTCCTGGGGTGTTGAAGGTGATCACGGGAGAGCTTTCGGTGAGGCCGTAGCCTTCGTAAATCGGTACTTCCGCCGCGGCGAACCCTTCGTCGACGAATCGGGGCAGGGGGGCGCCCCCCGACGACAAACCGCGCAGCCGAGGCCCGAACAGCTTTTTGAGCCGTGCTCGACGCTCGTCGAACGACGACTCGACGACTCCGTTCCAGATCTTCTCGTAAAGCCGAGGAACCGATGCCATCCACGTCGGAGCGACCTCGGAGAGGTTCTCGATCACCGTGTCGACCGATTCCGCGAGCGCGACCGTCGCTCCCGCCAGCATCGGCAAGTAATGATCAACCGTACGCGCGTAAATATGACTAAATGGAAGCCAATTGAGCAGGATGTCGTCCTCCTCGACCCCCTTGGCCTCGAGCGTCCCCTCGGCGTTGGAAAGCAGGTTCCCGTGAGTGAGGACGACCCCCTTGGGCGGACCCGTCGTCCCGCTCGTGTAGATGACGGTCGCGATCGACGATCGATCGAGCGCGGCCTCGCGGGCGTGGATGTCGCCGTAAAACCGCGGCAGCGCGTCGCGGCCGCGACGTTCGACTCCGTCCCAGGTATGAACCGAAAGGTCGCCCGCGATCGGCCGATCGAGATGATCGAATATTATAATCCATTCGAGATCGGGAAGGCGATCGAGCGACGACACGACTTTATCAAACTGTTCGCGGCCGCCGACGACGACGCCGCGCGAACCGCTGTGCGCAAGCTGATATTCGGCCTGGGGCGCGGCGAGCGACGCGTGGAGCGGAACGTCGGCGGCGCCCGTCGAGAGGATCGCCAAATCGGCGACGAGCCATTCAAAACGATTCTCGGAGAAGATCGCGATCCGATCCCCAGGCTCGACGCCGAAGCCGATCAATTCGGCGGCGACCGCGTCGGCGAGATCACGATAATCGCGCCACGTGAGATCGTGATAAATCCCGTCTCTCTTGTATCGCAGCGCGACCCGAGGACCGAACTCACGCGCCCGAGACCGGTGCGCCGCGGCGAGATTGGCGAAGGTTGCGTTCATCGATTCGTCCTTGATATGGTGTTGAAGAACTCGTCTGTTCAATCACTTTTGTATCGAACGAACGAACGCGAGTCCCCGCGTCGAGGTGACGGATCATTGCAACGGCGTCGAGCGAGTAAACTCCGAGGACGCGTCTCGAGTGCGCAATCACGCGCGACGAGCATCAGCCGGAGTGCGACGTCGTTCGAGGCGATCGTTCGGCGTCGCGCCGCGGCTTTAAGATCAATGATCGCACGATTCGAAGATCGTTGCGATGCCCTGGCCTTGGCCGATGCACATTGTGGCGAGCCCGTAGCGGATCCCCTCGTCGCGCATCCTGCGGAGCAGGGTGACGGCGATCCGTGCTCCGCTCGCGCCCAAGGGGTGACCGAGGGCGATCGCCCCTCCTCGCGTGTTCACTTTATCCACGCCGATCTTGAGCAGTTTGAGAACCGCGAGCGATTGCACTGCGAACGCCTCGTTGAGCTCGATCGCGCCGATCTGATCGAGCGAGAGCCCCGCGCGGCGCAACGCTTTGTGAACAGCGGGGACGGGTCCGATACCCATCTCGGAGGGATCGACCCCCGCGATCGCGGTCGCCTTCACCCGCGCCAGCGGCTGAAATCCGAGTTCGCGTGCCTTTTCTTCGGACATCATCAAGACCGCGGCGGCGCCGACATTCACCGGAGAGCTGTTCCCCGCGGTCACCGAGCCTCCAGCGGGATTGAAGATCGGCGGCAAGGACGCGAGCGATTCGAGCGACGTATCGCGGCGAATCCCCTGATCGCGCGTCAGCTTCGTCTTCTTGCCCGATTCGTCGCGGCCCCATGTCGGGACGATCTCGGCGGCGAACTTGCCCGAATCGGTCGCCTCCGCCGCCGATCGATGACTGCGAAGCGCGAATTCGTCTTGATCCTCCCTGCGCACACGGTATTTCATCGCCAGATATTCGGCGGTAAAACCCATGTTCATAATCGCCTCACTATGGCGCTTGAGGAGCGACGGGCTCGGGCTGTAATCTTTAGACATCGGTATATGATCCATATGCTCGACTCCGCCGGCGATCTGAACGTCGTCGGCTTCGGCGATGATCGCGGCCGCGGCGTCGTTGATCGCCTGCAAGCTCGATCCGCAGTTGCGGTTGATCGTCACCCCTCCGGTTTCGATCGGCAGTCCCGCGGCCAAAAGCGCGATCCGCGCGACGTCGAAGCCTTGTTCGCCTTGCTGCTGCACGCAGCCCCAACGGACGTCCTCGATCAGGCGAGGGTCGATCTTCGTCCGCTCGACGAGCGCGTTCATCACCCCCGCGGACAAGTCCTCGGCGCGGACGTCGCGGTAATAGCCCTTGTCCGCG
>JAKBCQ010000278.1 GCA_021807585.1 Planctomycetota bacterium
CTCACCGTGCCGTTGGCTCGGTTTATCTCCAAACACATCGATGAACTCGGCGTCCCGTTCAAACGGTACGCGATCGGCTCGGTGTTTCGCGGCGAACGACCCGCCAAAGGTCGCTTTCGCGAATTCGTGCAGTGCGATTTCGACATCCTTGGAACCGAAAGCGTCATTGCCGACGCCGAGACGGCGCATGTCATTCACGAGTCGCTCGCGGCCGCGGGCATTCCCGAGTTCACGATCGCGATCAATAATCGCAAAATCCTCGACGGGTTTTTGGAGTCGATCGCCGCGGGAGGTCGATCCGCCGCGGTGCTCAGGTCGCTCGATAAACTGACCAAGATCGGTCGCGAAGGCGTACGAAACGAATTGACCGGACGTTCGAGGAGAAAAGCGGAGGATTCCGGCGACGATTCGGCGGCCGACAAAAACGTGTCGAAGCCTCAGATCAATGATTTAACGTCCGATAAAAATGAGCAAGCCTTGACGGAGACGCGATCCGAGGTTCCCGAAGAGCCTCCGCTGGATTTGGATCAGGCCGATCGGTTGCTCGATTTCGTCGAGGCGGGCAAGGGGCGATACGACGCTCTCGATTACGCCGCGGGGATTGTGCGAGATTTTCCCAACGCGGTCGCGGGGATCGAGAATATGCGGACGATCCTTAATCTGCTAGAGGCGGTGGGCGTTCCCGAGCGGCGGGTGCGGGTCGATTTGGCGCTCGCTCGCGGGCTCGATTATTACACGGGAGTCGTATTTGAAACGACGGTGACGGGCTGGGAGCGATTCGGCAGCGTCAGTTCGGGCGGAAGATATGATAATCTCGCGGGATTGTTCACAAGCCGGCGGATACCTGGGGTCGGTGCTTCGATCGGGCTCGATCGGCTGACGGCCCTGATGGACGAGGCCGGCATGTTGAAAGATCAGGCGAACGCGGGCGGGGTTCTCGTCGTCCAATTTCCCGGCGTCGACGCGCGGGTATCGGCTTCGATCGCGGCGCGGTTGCGGTTGCGCGGGATCGCCGCCGAGGTTTATCCCGATCCGATCGCGATGGGGAAACAGCTTGGTTACGGAAGCGCTCGCGGGCGCGCGTTCGCGGTGATCGTCGGGCCCGACGAAGCGGCGCGGGGAACGTTCAATTTACGCGATCTGAACACGCGAAAAGAGCGCAAGGATTTGCCGCTCGATCGACTCGAGGACGAGGCGATCGCGGCGATCGGCGCGGCAAGATAAGCGACCTTTTTGATGACAGTACGATTAGAGATATCTATGTTTATTGAATCGAGTATACAGACGGGGGCGAACCTGTGAGTTCTTTCCCCGAGCATGTTTACGAGCGTCCGATTGATCCGGTCCGCGGGACGTCGGATCGACCGCCGCGGGAGTTCGCGGTGATCGCCGAGCTTTCGCGCCGGCTTTTCGACCGGTTCGCGCTCGCGGGTTACGAGCCGATGAGCACGCCGGTGCTTGAATACACCGAGCTTCACGAGCGGAAGAGCGGCGCGGCGATCGTTTCCAAGTTATATGAACTTGCGTTTGATCATCAAAGCGACGCGCGGTTGTGTCTTCGGCCCGAGCTGACGGCGAGCGTGGTGCGGGCTTACGCGGCGATCTCCGACGCGCCGCGTGTTCCCTGGCGGGTGAGCACGTCGGGGCCGGTGTTTCGGTATGAGACGCCGACCGCGGGGGTGCTGCGCGAGTTCGAGCAGGCGGGGGTCGAGCTGTTGGGCGCCGCGGGCGCCGCGGCCGACGGCGAGATCATCGCTTTGGCGGATTGGTCGCTGGCGGCGACGGGATTAAAAGATGCGAAGATACGCATCGGTCATGTCGGCTTGATTCAAGAGGTGTTCGAGCGATCGGGCTTGCCTCGATCGGCTCGAAGCACGCTGATCGAGATGCTCGCCGACGCCGCGGGATCGGGCGACAACGTCGAGGCGCTTGAAACGGGGCTCAATCAACTGTTGATTCGTCTGGAATCGGGCGAAGGCGCGAGCGATCCCGCGGCGCGATCCGAAGGCGATTCAAGCCCCGACGCTTCGACCTCGGGGACCGAGTCCGCCGGGGCTTCGGTTCCCGACGCCGAGTCCGAGATCGATCGGCTGTTTCGCACGCTCGTTCCCGAGGTATCGGGGCGACGGTCGGCGACCGAGGTTTTGGACAGGATGAGGAGGAAGTGGGAGCTGGCTCGGACGCTTTCCGGCGGGGTTTCGAATTTGCGCGAGCGAATCCGCGAGCTCGCGGCGATCAAAGGATCGGCACATCATGCTCTATCACTTTTAAAAAAGCGATTAGGCGAGAGCGCCTCGAATTCGATCGCCGAGATCGAGGGGATCGTTTCGGCGACGATCGCGCACGGGGTCGACGCCGATCGGATCGAGCTCGATCTTGGTTTCGGCCGGGGAATCGGCTTTTACTCGGGGATGATTTTCGACGTCGTCGCGGCGACGACCGAGGGGAAGGTCGAGGTGTGCGGCGGAGGGCGTTACGACGGCCTGGCGCGGGTGCTCGGGAGCGACCGCGACGCGAGCGGGGTCGGCTTCGCGCTCGGTCTCGAAAGGCTCGCGCATGTGCTCAATCTTCAGGGTCAAAAACGCGAGCATAACGCGATTGATCGCTCGGCGACGCTCGTCGTCGCGGCGAGCGCGGGGATGACGATCGAAGCGATCAGGCACGCGCGCCGGCTTCGCGACGCGGGATCGCGGGCGATCGCGTGTCACGAGCCGATCGGATCGGTCGCGGCGGCGGTGAACCGGGCGCGGGAACATCGCGCGGGATCGCTCGCCTACGTATCGGGTCCGATCGACGCGGCCGGATCGATTCTCGAACAAAAGATTGAGAATCTTTAACGAATCAAAATAATGACACATAACAAGATTGAAATCATTCGGATCGCGTTACCCTCGAAGGGGCAGTTGCACGAGGGGGCGGTCGATCTGCTGCGATCGTCGGGGTATAAGATTCGCCGGGGGAACGACCGGCAATACGAGGCCTCGATTTCCGGCAGGCCGAGGTTTCGCGTCATCTTCATGCGGCCGACCGATATCGTGGCTCAGGTGCATGAGGGGCGGTGCGTTTTGGGGGTGACGGGATACGACGTTTACGCCGAGCGCGCCGCCGAATCGTGCGACGCCGCGGTCGTCTCGGCCGATCTCGGCTACGGCGCGTGCAGGCTCGTCGTCGCGGTTCCCGAAAGCTGGGTCGACGTCGCGCATATCCTCGATCTCGCCGATCTCGCGGCCGAATTCAAAGCGGGGGGTAGGGCGTTTCGTGTCGCGACCAAGTATCCGGCGCTCACGCGAACCTATTTTCGTCAATATGGGATCTATCATTATCGAATTATTGAATCCGAAGGCGCTCTCGAGCCCCAGCCGAGCCTGGGAATCGCCGACGTGATCGTCGACCTGACGAGTTCGGGGGTGACTCTTAAAGAGAACAGGCTCCGCGAGATCAAGGCCGGGACGGTTCTTGAATCGGCGGCGTGTTTGATCGGCCACGCTCCGTCGCTGAGGTCGCTCGTCGCCGAGGGGGACGAGGGGGAACTCGCGATACTGCTCGACGCGATCGACGGCGTGCGGGGTTCCGAAGACATGCGGCATCTTGAGGTCGTGGGAGGACCCGCCGAAGGGGTCGATCGCTTCGATCCCAGAACCCCCGAGGCCGTCGCTTCTTATCTGATCGAATCGGGAGCTCGGCACGTTTGTCGCGGCGACGTTTGGGACGATCACGGTCGACCCGCGTGGCGCGTCACGGCGCTGATTCCCGAGGGACGGATCGCGGCGTGCCGCGGCCCCCTCTTTCGCCTGGGAGCGGGCAGGATCGTCGGTCTTTCGGCGCGGTTCGTTTACGACCGCGACACAAAATCAACATTTAATCAACTAACATACACGCTTGAGAAAAAACAATCAGAATCCATTACAAATTGATAGACGGGATTCGACGGAGCTCGGCTTGTTAATATCAATGCGCCTTATGAGCGGCGTTGAGAATCATCCGGAACCGAGCGCCGCGAGAGGGTTCAAGCGATGAATGTCGATTCGATCGCCTTGTCGACCCCGCTCGATCCCCCCGCAAGCTGGGGGGAAGGGCCGATCTCGGAAATACGATCATATGAATTTAGCTCCCTCCCCGCGTGCGGGGAGGGTCGGGGTGGGGTCGGTGTATAATAATATATCATGTTCAATGGGTCGTGGCGCCGCGATTTTTAAGGATCCCGGGAGCGATCGCGAGCGCGACGAGGCACGCGAGCAGGAAGAGGAAAAGGCCTCGAGGGCCCGCCGCGGGGACGACCATGCCGCGGATGAAGACCTCGGTTTTACCGAAGTTTCTTCCCGTGCGGTAAGACACCTTGATCGGCCGCAACGTTCCGTCGGGTAATCGACGATCGGTTTTATAAACAAGCGAGTAACTGTTTTTTAGATTTCGCGCCAGTTCTTGATAAATCGATTTGAGATCTTCGACGCGTTTCGCGGGGTAATACGTTCCGCGGGTTCTCCGCGCCAGTTCTTTGAGGTCGACGCTCGCGATTTCGTCGTCGCCGCCGAGCCCGAGCGTGTGGACGGGGAGGCCGAGTTTGATCGCGAGATTGGCGGAGGAATCGAGCGTGGCGTCGCGGCTGAAGGTGTCTTCGCCGTCGGTGAGAGCGAGGACGGCGCGGCGGCCTTTTTCGTGCGAGAGCATTTCGAGGGCGCGGGTGACGGCGTCGTAATAGCGGGTGGCGCCTTCGGGCTTGAGCGCGTCGACCGCGGTTCGGATCGCCTGGTAATCGTCGCCGAAGGGGGCGATCAAGTCGACGTCGGAGCCGAACGCGATCACCGCGACGCGCGACCCTTTAGGCACGCCCGCCAAAAACACGCCGACCGCCTGCTTGAGCCCGTCGATTCGATTTTCGTCCTCCATGCTTTTGCTTTTATCGACGACGAGGACGACCGTCGTCGGTCGCGGCGTCGACCCCGACGGACCGTTGAACGAGAGGATCTCCATTTCACGTTCGTTTTCATAAACATGTATGTCATTTTGGACGGCGTCGACGAGCGGCTCGCCGTCGGGTTTTTGGATGAGGAAATCGACCGCGATCTCGGGGAATTTCGCCTCGTCGGCGCCGCTGACGACGACGGTCGCGTCTCCCTCGGACGACGCCGAATCCTTCCCCGCGGCGTTCAAATTCGGCGTTCTGATGTTTTTATTAAGATGTAATTTCCCGATTA
>JAKBCQ010000279.1 GCA_021807585.1 Planctomycetota bacterium
TTCGTCGGCGAACGATTTGAGCCGGACCGCGGCGTTATCGCCCGCGGGTTTGAGCAAATGGCTAAGCTTTGTTTCTATATTCTCTTGATAATCTGGCAAGCGTTTGACGAGCGAGGCGAGTTCTTTACCGACGAGATATCCGACGCCGCCGAGCGCTCCCAGCGTGATGAGCACGGTGACGACGACGGCGAGCGGGCGCGGCAATCGCGCGCGTTCCAATAACCCGACGACCGGAGCGAGTGCGAAGCTAAGCAAGATCGAGAGGATCAGGGTTTTGAGGACCGGGCCGGTAAAATACATGAAGGCGATGACCGCGAAGATCAAGATCGTCAGTTGGAATGGATCGAGAGCTCGGGCCGTTTCTTTGCGCTCGGTCATGGAAGCTCCTTACACCGGTGAGGCGAGCGACGCGACGGGGTGGATCGGCGCAAACGCCGACGCCCGTCTTTTCCGACGCGCCGCTCGGATCTTTCGTCGAGATCGGACCGACGAGCGATTAACGCGCGGTGTTCCCCGGATTTGGTCGATTCGGCGCATTCATCGAACTGAATTCCATAAATGCTTATGTTTGGTTGTCTTGCCCGTCGACGAGCGTGGTTAAAGGTCGTCGTCTGTGAGCGTCTGATTGTCCGCGGCCGGATCGTGGTCGTGCGACCATTTGATCGAGCTCAGGTGCTTCTCGATCGCCTCGCGGGTTTCTCCGGTTTTACGCTGGATGAGGCCGATGAACTGATCGTATTTGCCGTCGACGACCCGAAATTCGTCGTCGGTCAGATCGCCCCATTTTTCCTTCACTTTGCCCCTGAGCTCCTTCCATCGACCCTTCAAGATATCGGCGTTCAACATGGCGTGCTCCTTTGTGATCATGTGGTTGACAAGATATTCCATGCGACGCGAATGCTGATGCAACCTAGTGCACTCCCCGTGCCAAATATGGGGAATCTGTGTGATTCCGGGACGACGGGGATCGACATGCGTGATATCCACGGCGCCGAGCGGGCGATTCGTATTCGCTGATCTGGCGGAGAAGCCGACGGTATGGCACAAGTCTTGCATGTTTGTTTAGAGACGATTTGCGTCGGCGTGGTTTGATCGATCGATCGTCCGGTCCGAGTGCGATCGGCGGGGTGATGCGATCGACCCGCGCAATATGTGACATCCGTAAGATATAGGCCGAGACCGCGCGGATGGGCGCGGGTTGACGAGTTGGGAACATCATGATGTCGAGCGTATCGAACGATCCAGAAATCGATGAAATCCGCAAGCGAATGAGCGTCATCCGCCGCGAGATGCACGTTGATTTTCAGACCGCGGTGCAATCGGCCGAGCGATTATTTGATTGGAAGGGATATGTGGCGCGATATCCCTGGATTGCGCTCGCGGTCGCTACGGGTGTCGGGTATCTCGTTGCGCCTTCGAGGCGTGGGAAGCGGATCGTCTCATCCTCGGTTTCGACGCCGGCGGCTCCGGAATCGCCCGCTCCCGAAGAGAGCCTTGAATCGTCGCGGTCGGAATCGCCGAAATCGCGTACGAAGGGAGAATTGATCGGGCTCGCGTTCGGGATTGTGGGGCCGATCGTGGTTCGTGTGGCTCAAAGTTACGCCATTTCCGCGATCGAACGCCGACTCGACTCATTTTCACTTATGAATACAAGTTCGACTACGAAACCTCAGCCAAAACCGGAGAACATCGATGATGCGTCGCGTACCGATCACCCGCGTTGGGATCGTACCTCCGGACGGATTTAAGTCGTTCAATCGGGTCTCGACCGCGGCGTCGGAATCTGAATGGTTCGACCGCGGTCGGAACCGACTTTCGACAGTCGACGGAATCGTTCGTGATCAAATCCGGCGTCATCCTCTACAAATGTTGGGGGGCGCTTTGATTTTGGGAGTTGCACTCGGATGGTTGATCAAAAAGCGATGAATAGATCGGCGAACAAGGCGGTTGAGCCATCGGGATCGGTAAGCGAAAGCCTCGCCGATTTTGTCGACAACCTCGCCGAGCTGGGGGATCTTCAGCTTCGCCTGTTGCGGCAAGACGCGCGTGCGAGCTTCCAACACGCGCGGTTTGCGATCGTGCTCTTCGGCCTCGGCTTATGCGCGATTTTAGCGGGAATAATGCTTGCACTCCTCGGTTTGGTTGAGGAGCTCGCGGCACACGCGGTGATGAGCCGCCCCGCGGCGTTTTTGACGGTCGGACTCGGCGCGTTGCTCTTCGGCGCTCTCGCGTTTCAGTATTCGTTGGGTCGAATCGCGTCGTCGTCGGAGGGATTTCGGCGTTCGAACGAAGAATTGATCCGCAATCTCTCGTGGGTGAGAACGGTACTGACTCAGAGCGGCCGTTCGCGAGTGCGGCGTTAAAGTCTCAACCTCATTGGTTGGATCGGCACGAGCTTTGCACTCGATATTTAACAAGTTACGACGGTTTTGTTCAAACGATTGAGAATCTTCTCGAATAAGGAGACGACGCGATGACTCATGCATTCGCCGACGATGTACGCGCCCTTCACCCCGATCGCGTCTTGCCGACCGGAGCGCTCCCGTCGCACCACGACCGTAATACCGGGGACGACCTGATCGCCAAGATTGAGGATTTCGCCCGCGAGCATCCGCTTTCGTTCGGGCTTTACGCGCTCGGCGTCGGTTTCGTATTGGGCTGGAAACTCAAGCCCTGGTGAAGAGTGCAAGAATGCTCGACGCCAATCATTTTGACGCATTCGAGTATGTTAATACCTATAAGATCAGAATCGCCGTGAAGGTTCGTCGCCGCGGATCGTCGCGGCGATTTTCATTTATGCCGGATGTTTATACAATACGAATTGATCGAGGACCGAAGGGGATCTTCGCGGCGTCTACCGCCGCGCGACTCGGGGAGGAATCGCGCGGCGTGGTTGGGAAGGCGTCATTTCGGAATCCCGCGGAGGAACGCGGTGTTTTGATTACCTCGAACGAAGCGACAGTCCGACGAGCAGTCCCGCGACGAGGCCGACGCCGAGAGCGACGACCATCGATTCGGTCGGATTGCGCCGGACCACCTCGCGCGAGTCTTCAAAGCGTTCACGCGCGTGATCGGCGAGCCGGCCGTAATTGTCCTGCAAACGTTCCTTCGCCTGGCCGACGTATTCGCCCGCGGTTTCCGCTGCATGAGAAATCATGTTTGCTCCTTTTGAAGTAATATCGTTGAGGAACGACTCGACGGCGTCGCGTCCCTCGCCGGTCCTCTGTTGAATTCTGCCCACGAGTTGATCGACGTCTCCCCCGGGAATTTGGAGGTCTTCGTCGCTCAATTCACTCCACTTCTCCTTCACTCGACCTTTCACCTGATTCCACTGACCTCGCAGTACCTGCGCATTGACCGACATCTCAATCTCCTTATGTGTGTTTGCGAGCCCGCGGCGACGACGTCCGGTTCAACGAAACGACGTGCGTCGCGGGATCGCCTGATCGCCGCGTCGTTGAGTCGGGGAGATGAATTCGCCCCAGGCGCTTCCTTGGGCGTCCTTGGCGTCAATTCTTGGGAGGAACCGTCTCTCCCGCGCTGTTAGCCGGGGGATTCGACCCCGACGAATTGATCTTCTGGGTCGTCTCGGTTGTCGTCGTTCCAGTCGGCGAGGTGACCGTCTCTTTTTTCTCAACCTTCGCTTCTTCGCTGCAACCCGCGAGCCCCGTCATGACACAGAACGACGCGACGAGCACGGCGACGATCGACTTTTGACTTCTCATGATGCTCTCCTTGTTGTGATAGTGTTCGACGCGGGCTTAACTCTCCCAAGAGTCGAGCCGAGCGCCGATTTTTCGGAAAACTAAAAGGCAAGCCGCGTGCCGAAGCCGAGACATTTCGATGAATCGACGCTGAATCGACAATTGAACCGGGACGAAGAGCCTTTTGCATCCATCGGTCACCTCGAAGCGACTCGAGCCGCCTGTCGGGTGGCGATTTTCGCTCCTCGGGTCGTAGCCGCGACGAGAGACCACCGGGTGTTTGGCGCCCACATTGATGACGGATAATTGCGCATCGACCGCCAACCCCTTCCCGCTTCACGACACGCGCCTGGCGAGATACCGCGAAAAAGTGTAAGAGGCTATCCGGAAAAGCTCCCGAAACCCAATCGGCTCGATTTTACCGGTTTCGGCGCCGATTCACAAATAGAACCAACATATGTTAGATATCTAGATTCATGTGTATTCTGATTGGAAGGGCGAACCTCCCGGTGAGCCTCTCCCAATTTCGGGTTCGCCCTCAAATCCCGTCGAATATGCGGCTTTCTTTCCGGATAGCCTCTAAGTTTCGGCGCTGTGCGGATCGCGCGGTTTTTCGAGGAAAAGATCGTCAAGTGATGCAAGTTTCATCAATGTTCTCCTGAAATGGATGCGTGAGATCGCAAATCGATGTCGTCGAGTGCCCGCCGTGGCGAACGAGCGGAAGCGGGTAAGCGGGTCGTCTCAAAGACGAGACGAATGAAGAAGATGTGCGATTGATGTGCCGAGAAAGCCGTTTCGCGCTCCGGCGAGCACGCCTCTTGGTGAAACAATCCCGAACGGGCCGCTGTATGACGGCCGAGATCGTGTGAATGCGCAAATATCGACCGACGCTCTTCGCGCGATATACATATTTATATGTTTGTAATCTTGGTGCAGGTTGCTCTCGGCTCTTCATCAATTGTTACAAGTGGCTTAGGAATTGCATTGTAACTCGGTCGTATGAAATCACCGAGCAAGCGAAGCCGATCGAGGTTGAGGAGCGACTGATGCCGGAACAATCATCGACCAAGCATGCGAGTTCGACTCGCCCGGACGAGGCCGCGCCTCCCGTGATCGAGAGAGCGAACAAAAGACGTTTAACGTTCGGTCATATCGCGGCCTGGACGACGCGTATCACGGGGGGTCGCTGGGGATTCTTGACGGCGCTCGGCGTCGTGATCTTGTGGGCGATCTCGGGAGTTTTTCTCCATTATTCCGAGTTTTGGCAAATCGTGATCAACACGATCACGTCGATCGTCACGTTCTTGATGGTGTTCCTAATTCAGAACGCGCAAAATCGAGATTCCAAAGCGATTCATCTAAAGCTAGATGAACTTCTTTATGCGTTACGCGACGCGCGCAACGAGCTGATTCACATTGAGGAGCTCACCGAGGGACAACTCGATCTGATCAAAGTACGATACACCGAGGCGGCGCAAGACGCACACGAG
>JAKBCQ010000280.1 GCA_021807585.1 Planctomycetota bacterium
AATGCCAACGGCGAAAGCACCAGCAACGTGCACAAGCTCGAAACGAGCTCGGGCATCGCCACCTCGCTCGCGCCTAAAAACGCCGCCTCGTTCGGCGTCGCTCCTAATCCTAAATGCCTATGCGTATTCTCCAAACAAATGATTGCGCTATCAACAAGAGGGCCGATCGCCAACGAAAGCCCCGCCAGCGTCATCACGTTGATCGTGTTCCCCGTATAAAACAGGAAGATGATCGCCGCCAACACCGAAATCGGAATCGTCATCACCGCGATCGCAGTCATCCGCCATTCGCCCAAAAACAGCAGAATCGTCAGCGAACACAAAATCGCGCCCAAAACCCCTTCCTGCACCAAACTGGCGATCGATTGACGCACATAGACCGATTGATCCATCACCAAATTGAGCTGGATGTTCGATCGTGTCAGACGCGTTTCCATATCTTTAAGCGAATCGCGAAGCGTGTCGACGACCCCCAGCGTACTCGCTCCCAATTGCCGATATACGGGGATATAAACTTGTTTGCGCCCCTTCACACGAACGATGTTCATTTGAATGAACGCCGCGTCTTCGGGAACCGCGATATCGCGCATATACGCCGAATTGGCGAAATCGGTGCGGAGAGGGATGTCCCCCATCTGCTCGACGAACGGGTACATCGAATTGGAATCGATCGCGAAATCGAGATCGCCGAACTTGGCGTCCCCCGTCGGCAAGAAGATGTTGTAATCGTCGAGCGCCTTCATCACGTCGAGCGGCGAGAGCTTTCGCGCCTGCAGCTTCTCGCGATCGAGATACACCATCACCGCGCGAATCTTGCCGCCGAAAACGACGGGCGCCACCGCGCCGTTGATCGCCATGATGAAGTTGCGCACCTCATAGCGACCGACGTCGTACAAAATCGATTCATTATGTTTGGTACTATCAAGCGCCACAACGCACACGGGGGTGACGCTCGTCGGGTCGAACGGCAACACGACCGGCGGCAACGTTCCGGGAGGCAAATTCGGCACCGCCGCAAGGGCCAGCGAATTCACCTGCGTCAAGGCGCCGTTGGGGTCGACGTCGCTACGGAAATAATCCCGCACGATGCTCGCGCCCAAAATCGACCGCGACTCCTGCCGAGTCGTACCCGATGCCTGGCCGCACCAACGCTCCATCCGCGCCGTGATGTCCTTCTCGATGCTGTCCGCGGGCATCCCGTTATAAAACGTGAGCACCTGCACCGCCGGACTTTTAAACACCGGGAGGATGTCGATCGGAATCTGGGTGATCGTCAGTCCACCCAAAACGACGATCGTCAGCGCCATGACGGTCACGGCGTATGCGTTGCCCAGCGAACCTCGTATTAAACCGTTCATGCCCTATCAGACCTCTGGTCGTGTGCGAATCAGTTCAACCGAGAAGCCGATCGATCACGCCTGCGCGTCGATCGATCCCGAACGACCAATAAAAACGTCATCATTCACCAATAGCCCGTGAAGCGACACCCCGCGGAACCGACGACGGCCTAGCCGTCGCCGTTCCACCCGTCGACCGAATCGTCGTCCGAACGACCGTGATCGTTCGTCTGATGCTCTCCCGAATCGGCGAGGTCGATCGATTCGTCTTCCATCGCGGCTCCATGTCCGTGGCCGTGGCCGCCGTGGCCGCCGTGGCCGTGAGGCGTCGGCACGTAGCCCTTGGGATCGCGAATCATCAGCGAATACACCGCGGGCAACACGAAGAGCGTCGCGGGCTCGCCCGCCAACAATCCCCCCAAAATCGCCCGACCCAGCGGCGCATTCGCCTCGCTCCCACGCTCCAATGCCATCGCCGCCGGAATCAAAGCGAAGAACGCCGCCACCGCGGTCATCGTCACCGGACGAACCCGGATCGAAGCCGCCTTGCGGATCGCTTGCGTCGGAGTGAGACCCTCCTCACGACGCAACTCCTGCGCAAAGTCGGTCATCAAAACCGTGTTCGCCACCTTGATCCCGACCGTGAAGATAAAGCCCAATAACGATTGTACATTCACCGACGTGCCGGTGATGTACAACATGGGAATGATCCCCACCAAACAAAGCGGCACGATCGACATGACCGTCAGCGGAACGACGTACGATTTATCGAGCGCGACCATCAAAAAGTAAATCAGTAAAGACGCGAGCGTGAGCCCGATCGCCAGATTTTTGAAGGTGTCTTGCATCCGCGCGTATTCGCCGCTGATCACCACCAAAAATCCCTCGAGCAATTGCGGTGTTTTCGACCCGCGACTGCTCAAAATATAAGGAATCCACGCCCCTTCGCCGTGCGGTTGACCGAACGTGCCGACGATTTTCGTCACCTCGTCGGCCACGTGTCCGAGATCGCGCTTGTCGACTCCCATCGTCAGATCAATCGTCGGTTGAATATTGAAGTGCGTCACCTCGGTCGGAATCACAACCCGCTCGATCTTGACGAGATTCCGCAACGGAATCGGTTGATCTTGCACCGGACTCGTCACCGGCACGTCGAGCAGCGTTTGCACCGAGATGATGTGATCCTCAAAATACTGCACGCCGACGAAATATTGATTGTGGCTGATCGGATCGATCCAGAAATTCCTCTTATTAAATTGGATGCTCGAATTGAACGCCGCGACGACGTTCTCCATCACGTCGCGCTGCGTAAGCCCCAAATCCGCCGCCTTGGCGCGATCGACCTCGATCATATATTCGGGATAATCAAGTCGTTGTTTGATTCGAGCGTCGACCACTCCGTTCACCGAGACGACCTCGGACTGGATCTTCTCGGCGATCTTCCGTGTCTCATAAAGCGATTTACCCGTGATACGGATGTTGATCGGCGTCGATTTCCCCTCGTTCATCGCTCCCCGAATCATCCCCCCCGCGTCAAAGCCGAATTCAAGATCGCCGAACCGCTTCTCGCGTCGCAATCCGTCTCTAAGCAGTTGAACATATTCTTGTGAAGACCGTTTTCGTTCGGGAGTGAGCTGAATCTTCATGATCGTATCCATCGGACCCGAATTCGGCGTGTACGCCGCCGACCAGTCGGCGGTCACTCCGAGTTCGGAGATCACGAGCTCTAGATCACCGCCGATCGTTTTGCGGAGGAATTCTTCGACCGTGGCGACTCGCTTTTCGGTTTCCTCGATACGCAGGCCGCTCGGGCCTCGCACGTACATCTCGAACGCCCCCGCGTCGACCTCGGGGAAGAACTCGCGTCGCAGTTGCAAACCCAACGCCGCGATCACCGCGACGAGCATGCTGAAAGCGATCACGATCGTCGCGACCCGGTGATTGAGAATAAAATCAAGACCCTTCACATACTGCGCGATCCCCGCGTCGATCGCCCCTTCCCATTTGGCGAACGCTCGCTTCACGCCCGAGAAAATCCCCTTGGGCGCCTCGCCATGACCGTGCGCCGCGTGCCCCTTGAGCCACATCGCACTCCGCGACGGAACGAACGTTCGCGAAAGGAAATACGCCGACATCATCGCGAACGCCACCGCCATCGCCATCGGCCTAAACAAGAACTCGCCCATCCCCGGCATCAAAGCCAGCGGCGAAAGCACCAGCAACGTGCACAAGCTCGAAACGAGCTCGGGCATCGCCACCTCGCTGGCGCCTAAAAACGCCGCCTCGCGCGGCGATGCGCCCAAACCAAGATGCCTGTGTGTGTTCTCCAAACAAATGATCGCGCTATCAACGAGCGGACCGATCGCCAGCGAAAGACCCGCCAGCGTCATCACGTTGATCGTGTTTCCCGCATAAAACAAGAAGATGATCGCCGCCAACACCGAGATCGGAATCGTCATCACCGCGATCGCAGTCATCCGCCATTCGCCCAAAAACAGCAGGATCGTCAGCGAACACAAAATCGCGCCCAAAACGCCTTCCTGCACCAAGCTTGCGATCGACTGTCGTACATAAATCGATTGATCCATCACGACCTTGAGGTCGATGTTGCCGCGGGTGAGTCGCGATTGAATATCTTTGATTTGCGCTTTGAGCGTATCGACGACCTTGAGCGTGCTGGCGCCGAGCTGACGATAAACCGGAATGTATACCTGCTGCCGACCGCCGATCCGGACAATATTCGTTTGAATGAACGCGGCGTCCTCGGAACGGCCGATGTCCTTCACGTACATCGCGTTGCCGTGCTTCGCCTTGATCGGGATATCCCCCATGTCCTCGGCGTATTTGTACATCGAATTGGAATCGATCGCGTAATCAATATCGCCGAACTTGGCGTCCCCCGTCGGCAGGAACGTGTTGTACGCGTCGACCGCTTTCATGATGTCGAGCGGTGAAAGCTTGCGCGCCTGAAGCTTATCGCGATCGAGATAAACCATCACGGCGCGGATCTTACCGCCGAAAACGACGGGCGCCACCGCGCCGTTAATCGCCATGATAAAATTGCGCACTTCGTATCGACCGACGTCATAAAGAATCGATTGCGTTTGTGTTTTGCTGCTTAAAGCCACCACGCAAACCGGCGTCGTGCTCGTGGGATCGAACGGCAACACCACGGGGGGCAATGTTCCGGGCGGAAGCGTGGGAATCGACGCGAGCGCGAGCGAATTCACCTCCGTCAGCGCGCCGTTGGGATTGGCGTCGCTCCGAAAATAGTTGCGGATGATGCTCGCGCCGACGATCGATCGCGACTCCTGACGCTGCGTACGCGACGCGCCTCCAATCCACATCTCCATACGCGCCGTGATGTTCTTTTCCACGTTATTCGCCGACATTCCGCCGTAGAACGTCAGCGTTTGAACCGCCGGGCTCTTGAACACGGGGAGAATATCGATCGGAATCTGCGTGATCGTCAGCATCCCCAACACGATGATGGTTAACACCATAACCGTGACGGCGTACGGATTGCCCAATGAACCGCGAATGAGACCATTCATAAGCGAATGCTCGTGTTTTAACTTATCTAAATCTTCGGGACCGTTCAACGGTCCGCTGGAATCACGGCTCAAACGACTTTGGCCCGTTGGTAACGACATTGGCCGGGTCGCCGACGGTTCCGAATCCTTCGGTAATGAACAATTTGGGGGGGAGAGGGATCCGCGAAACACGGGGGGGGAGAATTCGACGCGGATTTAGCAGCGCAACGGTCGGGAGCTAGAACCGCCAGGCGGAATGATCAACCATCGAGCGTCGAGCGTGCGAATCGTGCGGCCCGCGGCGAAAGAGCGGCGGAAA
>JAKBCQ010000281.1 GCA_021807585.1 Planctomycetota bacterium
GACGACAAGAGGGTGCTCGTGCGTTCGGGCCGGCCATTAAGTGGGTCGCTTGCAATCGATCCCACAAACCGATCTCGAATGTAATTCTTAGCGACGCGGGGGGCAATCGGTTCGTTCGAGGAAATCGTCGACGGCGACGATTGATTCGGCGAATCGTCCGATTCCTCTCGACGAGACGTTTCGGCGACAAGGCTCGAGGCTCGGCTTCGAATCGCTTCGTCGATCGACCAAAGAGCGCGGGCGATCGACCAAAGAGCGCGAGTGATCGACCATACGGCGCGTGCGATCGAGACGACATGGGGCGGCCTCGCCGCGGTCGCGATCGGTTCGGAAGCGTGATTCATCCCGTCTCGTTCGTTCAACATCGTGACTCGGAACTTCGGAAGGTGACGTCATCCTCGGTTCATCACGCGGGCTTACTCGGAAGCTCGGTGACTCGATCAATCTAGACGCGACTTCATCATATGTCATAAAAATTCCCAAACTTTGATGAAATTAGTGCCAGCCGACGAAAACGTTCCGAACGTTCTCTCCGCGCCAATGTCCGAAACGATATCCCGCGGCTCGAAGCGCCTTGCGTCCGCGGCGGCCGGCGATGACGTCGGGTGCGATGAGCCGAAAGACCGGAAAACGGTCGACCGCGATTCCTCGGATCTCGAACGAACATCGCGTTCCCTCAAGAGCGGTCGAGATCAACCGATTCAGCGACGTTTCAACATCGGCTTGAATCTCTCCCGTCGGTTCCCGATCGGTCGGGTCGCTTTCTTGCTTCATCATCTCGGCGGCAAACTTGCCGGATATCGAAATATGATAGAGTTTATGTCTCGGTTTTGGGGGATTGGTGACGAAGGGGAAATCGATCGTTCGTTGCGAATCGATCGCTTGGCCTTGATCGACAAGTCGAAGGATCGCGTTGAGAACATGGCGAGGGTGCGCGTCGAGATACGCGGAGATATCGCCGGGGGGTAAAGCGACTCTCCCGTCGGGATCGGTAATCTCGGCGAGGAATTCGAGAACTTGGATATCAAGCGATGGTTGTTCGGTCATGGGAAATCCTCGGGTCGGGGATCGGTTCGATCGTATGGGGGTTGATGAATCGAGCCGATCGCCGGGGGCGATCGACTCGGGATCGATTCAATTCGAATCATCAAGCAGTTGAAAACCGTGAAGACGATCGCGGGCGCATTTGAGGGCCTCGGCCGCGGTGAAGTGATACAAACCGAGCGGTCCCATCGCCTCGAGCGCGATCGAGCCGTCGGTCATCTCGACAAGCTTCGCGCCTTGGGGGGCGGCGATCCGGAACGCGGGTTCGTCGCCTTGGGGAATCGTCTCGGACGCGAGTAAATTCATTCCCGCGACGACGTCCTCTCGGCGAGGAATCGGCTTGAACCCATAAACGTGGAAGTGCGAGGGCACGGGTCCGGAAAAACTCGACCGATCGTGAAGATATCGGTCGGCTCGAAAGATTGAAAATGACGTGTTCATCTCGGCCTCATAACATGATGGAAATCCCCCTCGACGCGGAGGGGGCGAATGGGGAACGATCAGTCGATTTTCCAATCGAAATCGTTTTCAGGTCGATGACGCGTGTAATCGACGCCTTTTGAGCGAACGGCGCCGCAAGCCGAACACTTTTCCTTGAAGACGAGTACGCCGTTGGTGTTTTCAACGCATCCGGGGTTGTTCGCATTTCCGCCGAATCGGATCCATTGATGATCGCATTCTGATTCGTTCTCGACGTTCGGATCGTCGTCTCGAATGACAAGCGCGATTCCCTCGTTTTTCGCGATCCGTTCCGCGAACGCCTTGGCGTTTCCGAATTGATCGACGGGAAATGAGGCGATTTGATTCGATCCATCGTCATGATCGCGGAAAACCGCGAAGGAATGCTCGGTTCGCTCGATCGTGATCGTCATAGCCATAATCATCTCCTTGATGAAAGTCGATTCCCCCTCGACGCGAGGGGGCGAATCGCTCGGTCAATCGTCGTCGCAATTCGGCGGGATCATCCGATCACGACGGCGTGAGATTCGCCGGGGGGGATCACGTAAGGCGATCCTTCGTCGGGTGATCCCGTCGAGACGACGAAATAACGACATCCATCGTCGAGCGGAGAAGCTCCGTAGCGTCGATCGACGATCGCCGCGGCGGCTTCGTCTTCCGACGAAAACGCGTCAAGCTCGGCGTAAGATCCGCCGGTCCGATATCCGAACAACATGAACATCATGATATCAATTTCCTTGAATCTAGTGGTTCTCCGGGGGCGGAGAACGGGTGAGGGTCGATCGCGGGTTCGCGCCGGACGGTTCGGCGAGAATCGATTCGGATTAGAGAACGTAGTGATCTTTGCGAACGTCAAAGCCCGTTTTGACTCCAATCTCATAGAAATGTCGATCGTTTTGTGTATCGGGAAGCCAATCGAGGTAGGGAATCTCGGCTCGATCGATACAGAGGTCTTCGTCGAATCCCCTGCCGATCCCCGCGACGAAAGCGACGGGTAGATCGAAACGCGAGGCGACGGCTTCGTACGCTTCGCGGGGCGTTTTACAATCGGCGAGCATTTTCATCGCGGCCTCGATCGAGAGTTCGCGATCGTCCCCGGTCGGAAACGTGGCGAGCAATCCGATCGCACTCACAATCCAACCGAATCGATCGCTACGCTCGATCGAATATCCCGAAACGACGTCGAATTGAGACTTATCGGCGTGTTCACTCAATTCTCTCGCGGTCGGTAACATCGCGGGTTCCTTTCAAGAACGGGTTGATTCCGCGGGTCGAAGGATCGAGGAACGGGGTCGTTGTCTTTCAATCGCCAAGGCGATCGTTTCACGAACGCCATAGGTTCCTTGGTTTCAGCGAAACGGGTCATGTCTCGGTTCGAAGTCGAAATCCATTGCGATGTTCGCCGGCGAGAATGAAGGCGAAAACCGCGGAGTAATACTTTCCCGCGGGATTTTTTAGATAGGTGAATCCGGCGGAATCTTCGATTTGTTCATATTCGTCGGGGGCTTCGATCAGGAACGCGGGCTTGGTTCCCGATTCGAGCGTTTCGGACCAAGGCTTTGAGCCGTCTCGATCGGCCTCGGTCCGACGCTCAATCGGTTTGAACGAGTAGACGAAGTTCGGCGCCCTAAGCGGCGTATGCTCGACGAATCGGGAATCGAAATAGCGTCGTTCGGATCGATAAATCGGAATAACTTGACTCATTTTAGTCTCCCTCGGGGTTGCGGAGCGTGTGATCGATGTTTTTAACGGCGTCGGTCAATTCGACGATCGCGGCGGCGATCGCGGCGAGCGACGCTTCGATCGACTCGGGTTGGATTCTCGGGGGTCGATCGTTCTTGAACGATCGCTTCGATTTCACGCGTGTTTGATCCATGAAGCGGGTTCCTCTTGTTGAGAATTCCCCGTCGATCGAGGGATCGACGGGGCTTGGAAGCTTATTCAAACGGGTTGACGGGATCGCGGAACGGGTCGAGGTTAACGACGCCGCGGGCTTCGAGTTCGGCGAAATCGAGGGGATCGGAGAAATCGAATTCTTCGTCGATATCGATCGGAGGAACGAAATCATCCGCGGGCGTGAGTTCAAAGTCTTCGCCGGTATCGATGGGGGGATTGAAATCGGCCGCGGGGGTGAGTTCAAACTCTTCGCCGGTATCGACGGGCGGATTGAAATCGGCCGCGGGCGTGAGTTCAAAGTCTTCGCCGGTATCGACGGGGGGATTGAAATCGGCCGCGGGGGTAAGATTGGAGTCTTCTTCCTTCTCGGTTGAATTGAAAATCTTCGTCATGATCGTCGTCTCCAGAGAATCCCTTGGTGCTCCAGTATAGCTTTCTGCTATCCATAGTATATACCCAAGAATTCCAGTGTCAATACGCTCTACCGAAAGTAGAATTCAAGTTGATTTCAACTTTGCGTAGGATGGATAGCCGAAGAACGGAACGATGATTAAGGAAATCGAGATCGACAATGGGCAAAAAGAAGCAGGACGACGAGCCTTCGAGAAAACCAGTCGTCGCAATCGTTCGCGGTTCGCCGGAATACAAAAAATATCTTGAATCGTTGGCGGAGTTCGATCGCGAGACGATCGCGGGATTGTTCGATCGGGCGATTCGGGTTTACGCGAAGCATGTCGGGTTCGAGGAACCGATCCCGAAGCGATGAAGGCGAACAAGTATGTTCTCGGAAATTCCTCAGAAAACATCGGCGGCGCTCCTTTCAGGCGTCGTCTTTCGGCTCGGAGCGACACGCGATCGCTCCGAGCCTTTTGTCCGTTCCTACCAAATACCAGATACTCTCCATTGATATCACAGAGTAGCAGAGAGTAGCAATAGGCTTGGTAAATTTCCTTTGAATAGCTATTGTGTGATGTGATATCTCTAGGAATCATCGAGTATTAGTTGAGATAGCGTCGGATTCTTTGGAGCAAACTGAGTGGCTAAGAAATCATCGAAACCCGCTAAATCCGCCGATCCATCAAAGTCAATTCCGATCATCGGATTGAAAGGATCACGTTCATATCGTGATTGGTTAACGAGATTGTCGGAGAAAACCCATATTCCCTCGACGGTCATCGTTCGATTGGCTTTGGCGGAATGGGCTGAAAAACATGGACATGAAGCTCCGCCGAAGATATGACGGGGCGGAGCGTATTCATTCTTTTATGCTTTTGAGTTAGATGCGTCGGATATCGAGACGCGGCTTCTTAACGGGCTCGATTCGCTCGGGTTCGCATGTCGCGGGGCTTCGACGGGAACGGATGAATTCAACCAGCGCGGCTCGGCGGTAATCGTCGGCCTTGATCGATAGACGCGCTTCCGAAGCACATCCCATCAAGATGATCTTGAGATCGCGCGGGGCGAGCCGGCGGGGGATCTTTCCCTCGGGGGCGATCGTCGTGAATAAAGCTCCAACGACATCGCGGCGATGGTGAATCCATTGTTCGAGAGTCGTTCGCGTCCCGGCCTCGATCGGATGAAAGCGAAAGACGCGATTCACGCGGTCGCGTATGCGAACGATTCCGCGGTCGAGGTTGATATCTTCGGTATCGAGCGGGTGAACGTCTTTGATCCGAAACGCTCGATCCCAAAGCAACGTCAAAAACGCTCGATCACGAAGCGCCTCGGGATCGGTTCGGCTAGCGATCGCGGCGAGCAATTGATCGATCATCATG
>JAKBCQ010000282.1 GCA_021807585.1 Planctomycetota bacterium
CCGCCGCTCCTCGATGCGATATCGACGCGGCGTCGGCTCTGCGAGTCTATCGCCGGCGAAACCTTCGAGTTCGAGCGAAATCTCACGACGGCGACGCTCGATTTCTCGGTCGGTCGATGTCCATGATGTTCGCTTGATGTGAAATCGTCATCAACAATGCAACGAGCCCGGGCGACCGTGAGATCGGGCCGGGACGCTCTTTGACAATCCGGATTCGGTACATGGAGGTATCAACGCCCCGCGGGCCCTCGGTCCGTGCCGGTTCGGAACGCGCCTCGAATTCGCTTCCCTCAATCATCCCGATCGATGATCAAGGCTCGAATTCATCGCGCGTTCCGGATCGGTCGGGTCGAGATCGGAACCTCATCGCATAATACAATCTCTCACTCGTTTGTGCTTCGTGGCTGTAAATAAAATAACATAAGAATTACACAATTATAATTCGTCGACGGAAAGGAAAAAACGCGGGAAGAGGGTCGCCCTTCCCGCCTCGATCGAATTGTTTTTCACCCGCGGTTCATTTTTTCGCGTATTAGCATCAGCCTTTCTTACCGGCCGAACCACCCGACGACGCCTTGATGATCTTCATCTCGCGTTGTTGCCAAAGCGCGATCAGTTTGGGATGTCCGGTGAGTGAGCTTGGAGGCGTGAGCGAATTCGACGTTGAAGCGGGAGGCGTCGTCGAAGTCGTGGATGTGCTCGCGGGAGGAGTCGTCGTCAGCGAATCTTGGAAATTCACCACCTTGGGATCGACATATTGGACGGGCGTAACCGATCCCGTGATATGCTGACCGAATAAATCCGTGGACCCGACGTTGAAATAATTCATTCCCTGGACGAGCGGAATGTTGACGGTGTAATTCCCTTGCGCGTTCGTGTTCGTCGTGATCGCGCTGAACGAGTTGTTCGGGCTTGTGAACGAGACCGTCGCGTATGGGCTCGCTTGTCCGTTGAATTGAATAATTTGATCGGTCGTCAATCGCGAGGGATACGAGGTATCGGTCGCGGGATTGAGCTGCGCCGAGACGAAGGGAAGCAGGTTCGTTGAAACGCCGAGGTTTTGCCGCGTGTACGCGACGTCGATCAGGCCGATTCGACCGTCCCTGTTGGTATCGGCCTGGAAGTTATAACGTTTGGAATTCGCCCGAGTTCCGACAAGCGAGCGAACCTCTTGAACGTCTTGTTTGGTAACGGTTCCCGTCCCGTTGACGTCTCCCGGCAGGTAAAAATCGACGAGGACCGACCCGCTCGTCCCGCCTTCGGCGGTGATCTGAACCTGATATGTCACGGGCGTGTTCGGTTGTCCTGGAATCATGACGATCGGCGTGAGTACGGCGCTCGTTCCCTTACCGCTCGCAACCTGCAAGTGCGTGAGATGAGGATTGTAAATGGAGTGAAACGCTTGTGAAACCGGATTACCCGTTGGTGAAATGATTTCTGAGATCAGCGGCTTGACGCTCGATCCCGAAGCCGGGGCGACGTCGACGCCGAGCGCGAATTTCCCCTTGGGGAGGGTGAAGTTGCGGGGATCGATCGTGAACGGAACGTTGACCGTTCCCCCCGCGCTCGGGATCGTCACCGATTCGAGCGCGAAGGTGTTTCCTGCGCCCCCCGTCAGGAGGGATCGAGCCTCGAGCGTCTCGGCCGCGGGCTTCGCCTTGCGCGATCGCCGTTTGCTTTTTTGGGATTGCATCATCGGCCCTCCTTGGCCGTCAGCCCGAATCCGAACGAAATGTCCCGCGTATCATACGCGGATATCTTGACATGAAAAGACAAACCGTCGAAAGACCGTCGATTGACGGAGGGAGAGGAACAAGAGACCGAACGACCGGGTTACGGCTGAAATCGCGATTCGCGCTCCGCGGCGTCTCGCTTTGAATCGAGATGAGGCGGCGCGATCGGCGAAGCGCCCTCGACGCGCGTTCCGGAGCGATCGGCCGAACCCCGGTTCGATCGCGGATCGGATTCCGAAATCGAATTATCGCAATTTGATCCGATCGCGATATTCCTATCGGGATCGATCGCGGCTTTCCGTTCGACGAGAACGCGCCAGGCGGTCGTGATATAAAGAACGATCCCCGCCGCGAGGAACATTCCATACCACTGAGCCACGACGTGTCCTTCGCGTCGAGCGAACAATCCCCCCATCTCGCTCGAGGTCGTCGCCATCAAGATCGCCGATGCGATCAACGAACCCGCGAGAATGTTCCGATCGCGTTTGCTTAATCTCAGATCAAACGCGCGATAAGAAAGATAAACATAAGGCAATAAAACTGTGACGAAGTGATGTTTCCAGCTTCGTTCGGAAACGATCAGCATCGTCAAAACGACGAGCGAGAATTCGCCGAGCAGGCGTCGATCGTCGCGCCGGGTCGTTTTGGTGCGGCACAACATCGCCAGGACGCCGACGAACACGATCGAAAGACCCTTCACCAGAAAATCAACCGTCGAGTGCGTCAGGTGAAAGATCGGCGCTTGATGCAACTCGGGATCGTACCTGCCGCCGCGCGGACTGTCGGTGAAGAGGCGAAACATCACGCCGACGAGCGATTGATTCATCTCCTGGCGGCTCGGCACCCCTTCGGTGAGATAAGGGCTCAGAATCCTGTGCCACCAGCTCAACAGACATTCGATGTTAAAATCACGGCCGATCACGATTGCGGGGACGACGAACAAAAACAACACCATTCCCAGGAACGTCCAGCCGACCGTCCGCCACGAGCGCTTCATCAAAAAATAAAAGCCGAAGAGACCGGGAGTGACTTTATAAGAGATCGCCAGCGCCAGCGCCAGCCCCGCGATCACGTCGTAACCCTTGCGCCACGCGTAAAGCGAAAGGACGACCAACGTCATGATAATGATATTATTATTTGCATGATGTAAATCGCTGAGGATTGGACGAAAGCTGAGCGCGAGCGCCGCGGCGATCACCCACGGCGAGATCGAACGCCCCGGTTCTTTGACCATCCGCAGGCAAAGGATCGCCGATAACGTGGCGAGCGCTCCCTTAAGCGCGAACCAGGTCATCGCTCCGATCGATTCGGGGAGCGTCATGATCGGATAAACCGAGATCGGGAAGATCGGCGGATTAGGGAACATCTGTTTGTCGAAGATGTTTTCCCCTTGCCAGAACTTGAGCACCTGGGGACGCCAGCGGACGAACGCGCCTCGTCCCTCACGCACCTTCAAGTAATGATAACCGCCGGCGATCAATAGGACGATCGTCCAAACGATCCACACGGCGCGGCGGCCGTCGCGATCGGCGTCGATAACCTTGACGGACGTGATCGGCTCCGACGACACGCGCTACTCCTTCCCTGGAGTGTTGAAAACCGTCGCACGCCGCCGTCCCCGACGGATCGGCGGGCGATCGATCTGGAAATCCACAAACTTGCAATCCCGGAATGCGATCATCATTCGATTCGACTTCCATGTTCAAACGACGACTTGTCGACGGAACCTCCGGTCGTCCTTCGTCGAAAGCTCAAAGGTCGCGTTCGCTCGCGGATCTAACGCCGGTGGATCGGATTCAAGTCGAGCGAAAGCTCGACCGTCCCCTCGCGTCCTCGCAAACCGATGAACGGGACGGGGTCGTCCTCAAGATAAACCGGAACGAGTTCCGTCCGCGGCGTCGCCGTGAGCGTCGGTGTGAGGTGATACCTTAGCACGGTCAATCCGTCAAGTTCAGGCGACCGGTTCGTCACCCGAATCACGCCGGGTTTGGCGGAGACTTCGGCTTTTCCACGAATCGCGTACCCGTCGAACCCTCGAATCTTGCCGATCACGATTCCCCCCTCGTGCGCGGTGATCTCAATCCAATCGGCGTTTTCGCGACAAAACGCGATCGTCCTGGGTGTGAAGCAGACGATCGCCGAGGGGCGATAAAGCCGCGCGTACCGCTCGAATTGGTCGCGCCCCCATCGAGCTTCTCCAAACAGCTTCCCTTCGCCAAATTGCGTGAAGTTCGTTTTTAAAGACGCGTGCAAATACGGTCCGCCGATCAGCTCGACTCCCGGAAGATAATAAGGAATCAGCCCGCTGTATCGCCGACCCGCGTAGCGATCGACGACCCCTGGAATTCCAAAACCCCCCTCTTCATACAGCACGCGATCGCCCGGCGCGACGATCTTTTTGAGCGAATCAACAATAAAATGCAAATGTGGGTTGATGTTGCTTGATAAAAAGGGCTCGCGACCGAACACGCGATACCGGATCGATAATGCGAGCGGCTTGTGAAACGGAGCGAACGCGACGACCGGGATCAGGATCACGATCGAAAGTCGCAGCGCATTTTTTCCCTCTCGCTTTTCGCGCAGGATCCGATCGATTAAGCCGACCGCGGCGCTCGCGGCCAAAATCAAGCCCGTGTAGCACGCGAGCGTATGGCGTCCAGGCTGGAGGAAATCGAGCTCGCGACGCGCTCCCGCCAGATAACCCCAAAAGAAACCCGCGGCGATCATACCCCCCCAGCCCAAAACGATAACGGAACGCCGATCGCGTTCAATTTCACTTGTGTTTGAATGTTTTTGTATATTTTTGTAAAGATATGTTGCACAAAAGAAGAGAAAGGTCTTGAGGCCGATCGCCCAGAGGACGATTTCGATCGTCGGTTCGCCCGCGGCGATTTTGGCGAGCCGACCAAGCACGGGTTCGGGATGAATCAACACGAAATCGCTCGGTCCTTTCGTTTCCGCGAGGAGCAATCCGGGATACCACCAAAACGCGTTGACCGCGACGGCCGCCGCGGCGATCCCCCAAAATCCCGCGTGCCGGCGTGCGCCGAAGCGGCGAATTTCGCCGAATTCCGGCGATCCCGAGGCGAATGTTTGTGTCAAAAACTCTTTGATATAAACAAGACCCGCCGCGGGAACGACGATCATCGCGGTCGTCGCGTGGGTGAAGAGCGTGAACGAGCACGCGATCGCCGCGGCGATCCACCAACGGATCGATCCGCGGCTTAAATACCGAGAAACGCACGCGATCGCGATCGCCGCGATTGGAATCGACGCGAGGTAGGGGATCATGCCGAACGCGGCGTAATTGATCGGGAAATCGGTCCAGAGATAAACGAGGAACAGGCACGCCGAGGTAAGCGAACCGATCGCCCCCGACCCCGCGATCGCCGCGGCGATCGCGACCAGGGAGGGGAGTATCGCCGCGAAAACAAACACGT
>JAKBCQ010000283.1 GCA_021807585.1 Planctomycetota bacterium
CGTGGTGATCGGCGCTGCGCCTCGCGGACGAGCGGATTACGAGGCCGAATGTCGGAGGCTCGCCGGGCAATGCGCGACCTGGCTTGGTGCGATCGAGCACGACGATCCGCTGTTGGAATCGGCGTACGCCGCGGCTCGCGTGACGGCGTTGCCGAGCTGGTTCGAGACACCCGGATTGGCGGCTCTTGAAGGAGGGATCGCGGGTTCGGCGGTCGTCGTTACGAGGAACGGCGGAACGCGCGAGTATTTCGGCGATCATGCGGAATATATCGATCCGGGCTCGGTGAATTCGATCAAATCGGCGGTTGCGAAGGCGTTGAGTGAAGGCCCGGATCCGGCTTTGGCTCGCCGGATCGCCTTGCGCTATATGTGGGAAACCGCGGTTGAGCGAACGAGGGAGGCGTATGATCGCACGGCGTGACGCATCTCCGTCACCGGTTCGTCTCGGGCGATACCGCTACAGCAAGCTGCGGTGGCGCGTCCTCGTCGGCGTATTGGACGCGATCGGCGCGGTCTTAACGGCGTTTTATCGCAAGCTCAAGCCGCCTCGCCGAGTCGGCGCTCCGCGGCGGATCGTCGTCGTTCAACTTGATCACCTGGGAGACGCGGTTTTATCGAGTCCATTGTTTCCTCGGTTGAAACAAATCTATCCCGAGGCGACGATCGACGTCGTCGCGTCGCCGAGCAATCACGCGGTGTTCGAGGCCGATCCGCACGTTCGGCGGGTTCATCTCGCGGCGAAAAATTGGTTCGAGAGGCGGCGCGGGGGTTGGGCGCTGGGGTCCGCGGTGTGGACTTTGGGACGGAAATTACGCACATATCAATATGATTTAGGAATAGATGTTCGAGGAGACGTTCTGACGGTCGTGACGCTTGCGATCGCGGGTATTCCGCGGCGTCTGGGCTGGGCGATGGGGGGGGGCGGGTTTCTCCTGACCGATATCGCCGATTGGGTTCCCGGTCGGCACGAGGCGAAGGCGCGGATGGCGCTTTTGAGCGTTCTTGATCGCGATCGGTCCGCGTTGGAGCGCGGCCGCGCGACCGGCGACGCGATAAAAATGCATGTTTACGTAAGTGATCGAGATCGATCGAGGATATTGCGTCGTTTGATCCAAACATGGCCGGGCGATTCGGGATCGGGATCGGCTTACGAGTCGATCGATGTGCGAGCTTTGAAAGCAACGTTCGCCGACGGCGGCGGAGCTGGATCGTCTTCGGCTTCGGGCGCCGGGGTTGTGAAGAAGCGATCGCGAGGAGCGGGCAAGCTGCTCGTAGCGCATCTGGGAGCGGGAACGAGCGCCAAGCGCTGGCCGATCGAGCATTGGCGCGAGCTGATCGGCCGGTTCCTTGGCGACGGTTGGCGGGTTGTGATCGTCGGTGGAGCGACCGAGCTCGAGGGGGGATATTCGCTCGACGCTCATCCGTCGCTCGCCGATTGGACCGCGACGTTAACCGTGGCGGAATCGACGGCGCTGATGGAAATTGCCGATTTGTTTATAGGATCGGATTCGGGCCCCGCTCACCTCGCCGCGGCCGCGGGAGTGGTGTCGGTGATTCTCTTCAGCGGAACGAATCGCGCGAGCCAGTGGCGGCCTTGGTCGCGTCGATCGCTGATCGTGCGTCGCCCCACGCCTTGCGGTCCGTGTCATCAGAAGAACTGCCCCATATTTAACCATCCGTGCATGTCTTTTATTAGCCCCGATCGCGTCTATCGCGCGGCGTATCGCTGGACGGCGAGAATTCGAGATACGGAGTCTTCACATGTCTCAATTGGTTGATGAAGTGGCGTCGGTCCGAGAGGAATGTCTGGACGATTGTTGGGACGAGTCGTCGAGTTCGCCCGCGGCGATCGAAGCCGAAGCGGTGGGATTCGACTGGCGTGGAACGATCACGTTCGCGTGGGCTCTGTTATGTGCACTTTTATATGCGAAGATGACTTGGGAACGCAAGTCGCCGAGCGGAACGGTGCGTGAGCGTACGAGTTCACCCTCGGTCCGTGTCGTCGACCGTGTCCTCCGAGCGTCTCGTCCAAACGATTCGGTCGATCCCGTCACCCCGCTTCACGGCTCGGTAGGCGAGAGCCGCGGGCTCGAAAATTGGGCGGAGCCGTAACGATTTATCGAACGAATCGGCGGACGCGGCGAAGTCGCCGATCGCGAGCGCCGCGACTCCGCGTGCGTACCACAAGTCGGGATCGCGGGGATATGCCTTCGTCGGTCGATCGACGAGCGTCCACGCCTCCGCTCCGCGTTCCAACACGCACAAAGCGAGCGCCTTATTGATCAACGCGGGAAGGCTTAGGCGATTGATTCTGAGTGCGACGTCGGCGGCCTGGATCGCTTTTTCGAAACGTCCCAGATCCCCCATGCAGGCCGCCATGTTGAACCAGGCGGGAACATACTTTGATGCGCTTGCGATCGCTTCGTCGTAGCACGCTTTTTCTTCGAGATGGCGACCGAGGGTACCGAGGGAGATTCCTTTATTGGTGAGATCCCAGGCGTCGAGTTCGGACTCGCGCGGGACGGGGACTCTTCGTCGCGCGATTTCCCAAAGGCATTCGGCGAGATCGCGACGAAGGTCGGCGAAGCTGGGGTAGCGTTTGGCGGGAGTTTTTTCGAGGCACCGCTGCGCGATCGCGTCGATCCGCGCCGCGTAACGAGCGTATTTTTTGGGGATCGAGGGGACGAGCGAAGGGGGAGCGAGCGACATATGTTGGCGGCAAAGTGTTTTGATCTTTTTGCCGCGGAACGGTCGTTCGCGGGCGATCATTTCGAAGAAGACGACCCCGAGGCCGTACATATCGGCGCGGAAGTCGACCGATTTGGCGTCGACGAATTGTTCGGGCGCCATGTACGGCCCGGTGCCGAGCGCGGCGTTGGGCTTGGTGAATCCGGTCGGCGCTTCGACGTTGAGCTCGGCCGAGGAATCGTCGGCGGGGGCGAGCGGAGTGAACCCCGAATCGTCGGCGAGCGGAATATCGGCGGCCGAGCGAACGATCTCTTTGGGGAATATCATCGTCGAAGCCGATCCCCCCGCGGGTTCGCTCTTCCGCCGATCGCGGCGCCACGATCCCTCGGAGAAGGGACGGCGTTCGAGATCGGTCGCGACGCTCGTCGGTATCTCGCTCGTATCCGAATCAGAATAAATAATGACATGAGGTCCTGACACTTCGGAAAGCGGGATCGCGCCGCCGAAAAAATCAACCCCCCCCGTTTCGTCGTGGATCTTGGCGAGGCCGAAATCGGTGATCTTGAGCGTCCCCCCCTCGGTAATCAACAAGTTCTCAGGTTTAATATCGCGATGGCAATGCAAGCCTTTTTGCAAGGAATATTCCATACCCGAGCAAAATTGGATCGCGAACCGAAGCGCCGCGATCAAATCGAGCCGCGGCGTGCCGATCCAGTGCCTCAAATCGCCCCCCGTGACGAGCTCGAGAAAAACGTGCGGGTGCGAATCGACCTCTTGCACCGAATACGCCCGGACGACGTTGGGATGACGATCGAGCTTGATCCACGTGCGACACTCGTTGACGAACCGCTCGCTGTAGCGCGGATCGGTGTAATATTGCTCGCGCAGCGCCTTGATCGCCATCACCTTCGGGCCCGTCGTCGCCTGATGATCGTACACGACGTGGACGTCTCCCATTCCCCCCGAGATGACGTCGAAGATCTCGTACCGATCGGCGATCCAATCTCCTATAAGTCTTGGGTTGTTCATATCGGTAAACCCCCGCCGGCCTTCGTCGGCCCGTCGCCTCGCATGACCCATGTCGATCCTAACCCCGAACGGCCGACCCGAACAACCCCCTTTTTCATCATAAATATTCTAGTGTATACTTATGTTTTATGGTTGCTTAACATCCCCCGCGACGGTCGACGATACGCGCTTTTCCGTATGTTCGCCCGTCGTCGGCGGATATTTTGGCGATTCGGGCGATCGTCGTCGCTTCGCGGTCGATTCGGCTTGTGTGCCGCCCGCAGCCGGCGCCTGTTCGACACGTGTCAGATTAATCGCCGCCTCCGTTTTTTCCATCATAAACGAATCACAAAGCGTTCCCGCCGCGTCGAACGATCGATACCCGAGCCGACGAGCGCCGTCGATTTGGATCACCTGGTATGTCGACCGGTGCGTGAAAGCCGCCGCCGCCACCCCGCGCACGTTTTGGTCGTAATATTTATCTCCCGACACCGACACCACGTAAACCGTCCCTTGCGTAATCCGATTCGGCTCGTCGCGACGCACCACTCCATGCCGGATCGGATACGTGCGGAGATACGCGTGATCGTGCCCCTGAAGCACCAGATCGACGCCGCGGCGGTCGAATACCGGGGTCCACGCGGCCTCAAGCGGGGGGTTCTCTCGGCTCGGGTGCGACGCATGTACGGGATGATGAAACATCACGATCTTCCAGCGGGCGCGAGTTCGAGCCAGCTCTCGATCAAGCCATTCGGCCTGCACGCGAGCCGAATCGACGTCATAAAGCGCCTGCGTGCTGTCCAAGACCGCCAGAAACGCGCCGGCGTACTCGACGGCATACACTAAATAGGCGTCGATTCCCCGCGGACCGTTCTCGGGCGGTCGAAAAAACGAGCGGTATAACCGCGGCCCTTCGTCTAAATATTCGTGATTCCCCACACACGGCAGGAACGCGAGACGATCGAACACCCCGGCGCCGCGAAGAAAAAAATGATCCCAATTCGTCCGTTCGTTGCCCCGATCGACAAGATCACCCGCGATCGCAACGAACCCGACCTCGGGATGACGCTCGACCGCACTCGCCAACAGCTTTCCCCACGCCTCGAATCCGTTCTGAGCATCACCCAGATAAAGAAAAGAACCGACCTCATCCCCCCTCGGCCCGGTTCTGACCGTGCGCCACGGCGACCAGCCGAACGGACTTCCGTCGCCAAGCGAATACTGATAAACCGTGCTCGCGGCCAAATCGTCGACCGCGGCGCGATGCCGTCGAGCCGTCGGATCGTTGACGAGCCCGCGCGACCCGTACACCCACGAATCTCCATAGATGTGCCGATATTTCGGAGGCGCTTCTCGACCGGCTACATATTCCCCCACCCGCAATACCGATCCCATCGCATCGGTTTTGGTACGCCATGTCCATATCAACGAACGTGATGAATCGACGCCAAATTGTATCACAATTTGATCAGGCGT
>JAKBCQ010000284.1 GCA_021807585.1 Planctomycetota bacterium
TCTTTAAGACCGATCAGGCGCGTTCGATACCTTTTGATACCCGCGGGGGTCGCCGTGGGGTTTCTGGTGAACGGGGCGGTGATCAGCCAGGCCGCGACCGCCGCGGCGATCGGCCCGGTGCTGATTCCACTGATGCGAGGAGCGGGTTTCACCGCGATCGTCGCGGGGGGAACGCTGCTTTTGGGATCGTCTCTCGGAGGGGAATTGCTCAATCCCGGAGCGCCCGAATACGCGACCGTCGTCGACACGGCCGCGGCGCGGCTCGGCGACCGCGAAGCCGACGCGCAAGCCCGCGGATCGCTCGTCGCGCGCGTTTTCCCGTTCGCGATCATTCAGTTGTTAATATCTTCTGGAATTTTATGGCTGATGAATCGTGATCGGGTTGATAATAACGATCTAAAGAATACAGTAATTAACAAATCAACTGATTTGGAATTCATTGTAAATCCGCTCAAGGCGATCGCTCCGTTGATTCCGCTTTTGATTTTATTGGCGACATCGGGAATCGCGCGGTTGTTTCATGTTCCAAGAATGTGGCTGGTCGGTTCGAGGGATCTCGCGGGGCGTGTCGGCGCGGCGGCCGAGAAACGCGCGATCGAGCTTTACGACGCACGCTTGATCGGCGTCGCGATGCTGATTGGGGTCGCGGTCGCGGCGATCTCCTCGCTCGGAACGCGTGCGGGACGCGATTCGATCCGCGACCTCGGCCGGGTTTTCGCCGAAGGCGCCGGCGAGGCGTTTTACAAGGTGATCACGCTGATCGTCGTCGCTTCGTGTTTCGCCGAAGGCGTTCGGGGAATCGGCTTTGATCGATTGATCATGCAAGCGATTCTTTTTGTTCCGTCGGCTTTATTGCCGACCGCGTCGCTCTTTTCCTCGGCGTTCGCTTTCCTCAGCGGATCGGGGTACGCCGCCACCCAAGGCTTGTTCCCGATTTTCGCAACCGCGGTAAAAGACGGAGCGCCGCTCGATCGACTCGCCGCGGTGACTTCGCTCTCTTCGGCCGCGGGACGAACGATCTCGCCCGTCGCGGCGGTCGTGATCCTCTCGGCGCGGCTTTCCCAGGCCGACGAGCGCGACATCATCCGCAGCGTGTCGATTCCTCTTCTGGTCGCGACCGCGACGGTCGTCGTAATCGCGTCGATCTTATCATAAAATCAAAACTATGATACTATCTTGTTATGTATCAAGAGGCGGGATCGGCGATCGATCCCTGAAGTTCCGACCCCGCCCTGTTTTTAAAGCATCGACATAATCGTATCGAGGACGTCTTTCGACGGTCTGAGATCGTTTTGTTGAAGCGACGCGAGGGGTTCGTCGACGACGTTGAGCGTATCGATGAAATTATCCCTGCGCGTGTCGGCGTAGAAGAGCCCCGTGAGGAGTTCCTCGTTCGTTTTGGTTTCGGCGAGCAGTTTCATCGCCGACGCTCGGCTCGCGACGTCGAGTTCGTCGTGATGGAGCGCTCGGAGGGTAATCCAGGCGCCGTCGTGCATTTGCACGCGGGTCGAACGCACCGCCTCTTGCTCGACCTCGATCTCTGGAAGCCTGGGCACGAAGCCGAGTTCCTGGAGCGGTTCCTCGTGGTCGCGCGCCCACTCCCAGCTTTTGGTCGAGCTCGGGAAATCATTGAACGTCACGCACGGACTGATGATATCCAAAAACGCCGTTCCTTTATGCTTAAGCGCGCCTTTGAGGAGCGGAAGGAGTTGTTTTTTGTCTCCCGCGAACGATCGAGCGACATATGTCGCTCCGCCGCAGATCGCCTCGAGACAAAGATCGAACGGCGAGTTGAGGTTTTCCTCCCCCGTTTCTCTCCGCAGATGTTGATGGAGATCGGCGGTCGCCGAGAACTGCCCCTTGGTGAGCCCGTAACAGCCGTTGTTCTCGACGATGTAGACGATCGGCAAGTTGCGTCGACACGCGTGTTTGAACTGGCCGAGGCCGATGTTCGCGGTGTCGCCGTCGCCGCTGATGCCGATGCACAGCAGCCGATGATTCGCGAGCGAAGCTCCCGTTGCGACCGAGGGCATTCGCCCGTGGAGCGCATTGAACCCGTGACTCGCCTGCAAAAAATACGCGGGGGTCTTGCTCGAACAGCCGATCCCGCTCAGCTTGACCGTCCGATACGGATCGACCCCGACGGCCTTACACGCGTCGATCAGGGCGCTCGTGATGCTGTTGTGCCCGCATCCCTTGCACAAGGTGGAGGACGACCCTTGAAACGCGACCACCGGCAACGCCAAACTCCGCCCGTCGAACGTTCGAACCGAAACCGACGCTTCGCTCGCGGCCATAAAATCAACTCCTGTGAAAAGATATCGAATCAATTTACATGATAATATCGATGGATCATTCGGTCGTCGGTTCGTCGCTCGTCCGCGCGAGACGCTCGCCGCCGTGGCCGTTGGTCGATTCGGTCAGTCCCTCGCGCGCCAGGATCGCCGGAGCGACGTTCTCGACCGCGATCGGCGTGCCGCTGTAATGCGTGATCGAGCGGATCCGATCGACCAGCCGCGGGGGAACGACGGCCTTGAGGATCGTCGCGACCTGAGCGTCTCGGTTCTGCTCGACGACATAAACGCGATCGTGCCTGTCGATGAAATCGATCACCGTGTCGTGTACGGGGAGAGCCCTCATGCGGCAGTAAGAGGTATCGAGCCCGCGTTCTCGGAGCGCGTCGCGCGATTCGACGATCGCGTAATGCGTGCCGCCGTAGGCGAGGATTCCGACCGACGTCCGTCGTGGTTCGTCGAACACGGGTTCGGGAAGCGAGCAGCGGGCCGTCTCGAGCTTGCGCGCCAGTCGATCGAGATTGCGCTTCCAGTCTTCGGGACGTTCGCTGTAGCCCGATTTCTCGTTGTGCCCCGTGCCTCGCGTGAAATACGCCGCGAACGGATGCTCGGTCCCGGGAACCGTCCGATAACAGACGCCGTCGGCGTCGAGATCGCGATAGCGTTCAAAACCCCCAAGCCGCTCGAGATCCTCGGCCGAAAGGAGCTTGCCGTGATCGATCGGCTTGGTTGGATATTCAAATGATGAAGTCAACCATAAATTCATCCCCAGATCGAGATCGGTCGCCACGAAGACGGGGGTTTGGAACCGTTGCGCCAGGTCGAGCGCCTCGATCGCCATCGAGTAGCATTCGCCGACCGAACCTGGAATCAAAACGATATGTTTACAATCGCCGTGTCCCAGATAATGAAGCTTGAGGATATCCCCCTGGCTGGTGCGGGTGGGAAGCCCCGTGCTCGGCCCCATCCGTTGGACGTCGACGATGACGACGGGGATCTCGGCGAAATACGCCAAGCCGACGAACTCGGCCATGAGCGAGATTCCCGGTCCCGCGGTCGCGGTAATCGCGCGCGCGCCCGCCCAGCCCGCTCCCACCGCCATGCCGATCGCCGCGAGTTCGTCCTCGGCCTGAACGACGGTGAACGTCCGCTTGCCGTCGGGTCGCGTCCGATACTTTTTGAGCATCTCCTCGAGATATTCGGCGAGACTGCTCGAAGGAGTGATCGGATACCACGTCAGCACGCTCGCCCCGCCGAACATCGCGCCGATCGCAGCGGCGCGATTCCCTTCGATCAACACTTGCCCATTCGTCGCATCCATCCGCTCGACGCGATACGGCAAATTCCGGGGCAAATTCGCCTCGGCCCACGCGTGTCCTCTCCGAGCCGCGGCGATGTTGATCTCGGCGGCCTTCGCCTTGCGACCGGGGAATTCGCGGCGAATGCTCCAATCGATCGCGTCGAACTCGATCCCCACGACATACGCGACGACCCCCACGTAAACCATGTTGATCACTTTGCGCAACTTGTCGCGATAGCCCTTGTCCCCCGCCTCCGCGGGATACGCCTCTTCGACGAGCTTGGAAAACGGCGCCGAGAAGAACGTCACGTCGTCGCGGAGTTCGGCGAGATGGAGCTCGTCGCGGTAAATGCAGATCGATCCCGGCTTCAACTGGCGGACGTCGTCGTCGGCTGTTTGAGCGTTCATGCACACCAAGATCTGAGGGTCGAGCCGATGGCCGACATACCCCTTGGCGCTCGCTCGGATGTGAAACCAGGTGGGAAGCCCCTCGATATTCGACGGGAAAACGTTCTTCCCGCTGCACGGAATCCCCATCCTGTGCAGCGAACGAAGTAAAACTAGGTTGGCCGACTGACTCCCCGAGCCGTTGACCGTCCCCACACGGATCGCCAGGTCGTTGATCGTCCCCGACGGCTGTCGAATGAGGTTCGGCGCGGGTCGTTCCGCGGTCTCTAACATCGTGGACATGGGCGTAAGATCCTCGCGTTCGCGGAGAGGTTGATCTTCACGACGTTCGCGATCGCGGCTCCTCGCCGACCGCCTACCGCCGGGAAGGGTTCATGGAGCGGCATGTATGAGCCGATCCATGATCCAGTCGAGCATAACGCGCCCCAAGGTTCAAGACCGCCGTGTTTTTTGAAACACCGGATATCGTTCAATCCTATATTCACGAAATGCACCGATGCGGAGCCGGAGACGACGGAAGATCGCCGCGGGAGAAAGCGATACTTTGGGGAAGGTATCGCTCGAAGCGAAAGCCGACGACATACTAATCATTTATTATTAGATGTTTTTGTTTCCTTTGGGTCGAAAACATCGACGAAATCGGGGATCGAAACGGGATCGGGGATCTCCTCGCCGTTGAATCGCATCCCTTCGATATGAAACTCGACGGCTTCGCGAATCAGGCGTAAGGTTTCCTCGCGCGTTCGCCAGGCCGCCGCGCATCCCATCAGATCGGGAACATGTGCGCTAAATCCCGTCGCGGTCGGTTCCAACAACACGGCGAATCGCATCGGGTCGTCCTCGGGTCATCTCGCCCGTTTCATGAAACAATCGAACCTCCTGGAACAATGAATCCTACTCATTTAGCCGAGATTCGTCGAGCCGCATAACATTTGTAGTGATATAGTATACAAACAACAATATGCATGCAAATATTTCTATAATTTTTACAAAATGACATTGAAGTTGCTTTCTCGTTCCTTTCGGCTCGATAATAATCGCACTCAATCGACGAACCGCTTCTGGAACCAAAGCCTTTGACATTCGGCGGGCTTTGAACGATCGGGAATCGGGACACGAACCGGAGGGGATGATGTCGAATTTCAACGAACCCGCACGCATCTTACCG
>JAKBCQ010000285.1 GCA_021807585.1 Planctomycetota bacterium
GACGGCGAAAGCGCGGGCTTTGCTTTTCGTCGTCGCTTGCGGCGGGATCGAAACGCCTCGGCTCTTGCTCGCGAGCGATCGCACGGATCGCCGCGGGATCGGCAACGCGAACGATCTCGTGGGGCGATTTTTCAACGAGCATTTGCACGCCAAGCTCGCCCGGATCAAGCCGATCGATCGCAAACGAATTCGCAATCTTTATCATCGTTATTATTATAATGGAGTAAAATATTTTCCGAAAATCTTATGTTCGGAGGATGTTCAGACGCGGCGGAAGATTCTCAACGTTTTTGGCGACGTCACCTACGAACCGCCGACCGATTCGACCGTGACCGCGGCCAAATTTCTGCTTCGCGCCGCGCGGCATCCGAATCTCCTTCCCGAAACGCCCCGCGCGATTTTCAATATCCTCAAAAGACCTCACGAACTCGTCGACGCGATCATTCGCTACACGTTCATCGAAGACACCGCTTCCGAAAAACGTGGAGATATGTTCCTTGGAATTCAAAGCGAATGCGAACCCAATCCCGAGAGTCGCGTTCTCCTTTCGAGTTCGCTCGATCCGCTTGGATTTCCCCGCGCCAAACTCGACTGGAGGCTGACCGACCTCGATCGTCGTACGCTTATCGTTTTCGCCGAGACGGTCGCCGAGGAATTCCGCCGACTCGGTCTCGGCGAGATCGACGTCGCGTCGATTGATCTCGCCGAAAACCCGCGCGAACTCGACCGTTCGGTCTACGACGCGGGTCATCATATGGGAACGACCCGCATGCACGACGACCCCCGCGGCGGAGTCGTCGACGCCGATTGCAAGGTGCACGGAGTCTCGAATCTCTACATCGCCGGAAGTTCGGTCTTTCCCACCGGGGGCGCGGCCAACCCGACATTCACGATCATCGCGCTCTGCATGAAACTCGCCGATCGTCTCGCCGCCGAACTCGCCGATTCTCCGTCGCTCGACGCCTCTTCCGATGAGATCTCCGAGGCTCCGCTTGCAAATTCGTAATTATAAATGAATTTGATTTGGGTTTTGCCCATTCCCAGCCGCGCCGATTATGATGGACGAAATCGACCGATCCGAGAGACGTACGGATCGTCCCGGCGGTACGGTTATTGATGGAGATATCGATCATGATCGAAATGAATCCCCTCGCCGCCGATCCTTCGCGCCGCGGTCCGGGTCCGACTCGACGCGACGTTCTCCGCGCCGGGTCGCTGTCGATTTTGGGAACGAGCCTCACGCGTTCGCCGCACCTCGCGAGCTTCGCGCCGCCGCGACGCGCACGCGCCGGCGCGTGCATCATGATCGTCCTGACGGGAGGTCCGTCGCACATCGACGCCTGGGATCCGAAACCGAACGCCCCCGCGGAAATCCGCGGTCCGTTCGGGCCGATCGCAACAAAGGTTCCAGGAATCTCGATCTCACAAGCTTTTCCATATTTATCAACCTGGATGGATCGCGTTTCACTCGTGCGGTCGATTCATCACCGAACGATCGCGATCCACGAAACGGGCCTTCAATTGATGCAAACGGGCCGGCTCGACGGCGACGGAATCGAACATCCGCATCTCGGTTGTGTCGTTTCCCGATTGAAGCCGATCCGCGACCAAGCTCCCGTGCACGTTCTCCTTCCCGGTCCGATCGGCGAGATCGGCGGGATCGCGTCGCGCGGCCAATCGTCGGGCTATCTCGGAGACGAATTCGCTCCGCTCTCGCCGCTCGTCGATCCCGCCGATGAAGTCGTCTTTTCCCAAGAATCCAAATCGCATCACGTATCGAATCAATTTTCTCACAAGCCGCGGATCGCCGATCCTGGGACGCGGCGGGCGTTCGATCTTTCGCGGGAAAAGCCCGAGAAACTCGACCGTTTCGGCGCGACGCGATTCGGCCGAAACTGCCTGATCGCAAGCAGACTGATCGAACGAGGAGTTCGCTTCGTTACGATCAATATGTACACAAATATTTTTGATCAACCGAGTTGGGATATTCACGGATCGGCGCCTTTTAGTTCGTTTGACGCGATGCGCGACGAGGTTTGCCCGAGCTTCGACGCGGCTTACACGGCGCTTTTAGAGGATTTGACCGAACGGGGGTTGTTTGAGGAAACCGTCGTCGCGGCGTTCGGCGAGTTCGGCCGATCTCCCCGGATCAATCGATCGGGAGGCCGCGATCATCACCCTGGTTGCTGGACGGGCCTTTTCGCGGGAGGTCCGATCGCGGGCGGACGCGTGATCGGCGAATCCGACGCGATCGGCGAATCCCCCAAAGATCGCCCGGTTGAACCCGCGGAGATCGCCGCGACAATCCTCCACGCGATCGGAATCCCGCTTTCAACCGAGCTCGAAGGCCCGGGAAATCAGCCGATCGCGGTCGTCGATCGGGGAGTCGAGCCGATTTCCGAGTTGTTCTAACGAATCCGCGCGATCGCCGGATCGATCCGCCGCGGCCTGCGTTCTCAAGCCGCGACCGACTCGATCCGTGTTTTCGAGTCGATCCCGCGGCGACGAACTTCTTTTTTTCAATTACTGATATTATTCATTGATACGATGAGTGAAGAACGACCGAACATCGACACGCGGAGCAGGACGTACTCTCGTTCGGAGGAGGCGACTTCGATCGCGTTTGCGATCGTGATCGCGGGGGTCGCTCTGGCGCCGTTATGGTTCGGTTTCGAACCCGTCGGCGGCGATCCCGATCGATTATATCGGCCGATCAAAGCCGAGCTCGCTCGAGCGCTCAAACGCGGCGAGCCGCCGTTATGGAGCGATCGCTTCGGCCTCGGCGTTCCACTCGCCGCCGAAAGCCACGTCGCGGCGTTTTATCCTCCCAATCTCGCGTTTTATCGCGCACTCCCGGTTTCCATCGCATACGACGTGCTGATGTGGTTGCATTATACGGCGATATGCGCGCTGACCTACATTTACGCGAGAGTGATCGGATCGGGTCCGCGCGGAGCGGCGCTCTCGGCGATCTCGTTCACCTTTTGCGGGTTTATGGCGATCCATTCAAGTCATGAACCGTTTTATCACGCAATTGTTTATCTCCTATTTGTGTTGATCGCGACCGACCGTTTCGCGGCGACGGGCAAGATCGGCTGGGCCGCGGCGATCGCGCTCGGCTGGGGAGTTCAGCTCACGCTTGGCCACTATCAGATTCAGATGTGGACCGCGGGGCTCGCGCTTTTCACGGGTTGGTGGCGCGTCGTCGCCGATCGCAAGCCTCGCCGCCGCGCCGCGGCGCTCTGCCTCGCGCTCGCGTGGGGCGCGGTGATCGCCGCGGTTCCGCTGCTTTTAAGTGAACGATTCCTGGTCGCGGTCGGGATGACTCGTCGGTCGTTTCATGATCTTTCTTATTACGCCTTCCCTTCCGAAAACTGGGTCGAGGCGTTCATCCCCGAACTCTTCCGAGGGCTCAGGGGAGGTCCCGACAACGCCGCGTATTGGACGACGCGGAGGTCGTCGGGCTACGAAGCATGTTTGTATATCGGTACGATTCCTCTCATACTGGCGTTTGTGGGTTTGTTTCGTCGCGATCGCCCTCGCGGGCTCTCCCCCTGGTATTATTTGATCGGCATATCCTTGTTTCTGGCGATCTTGCCGCTCGTCTCTCCCGCGGCGTATCGGTATTTGCTCACGATTCCCGGGATCGGGTTCTTCCGAGCCCCGGGGCGATACACGTTGATCGCGATGCTGGGATTGTCGTTGTTGGCGGGATCGGGGTTCGACCGCTCGATCGGTCGCGATCGCTTTCGCGCGGGGCTCGCGCTCGCGATCTTCGTCGCGATTGTCGCGTTCGATCGATGTGTCGTGTTGGGTAAACACGGGGGACTCTCGGCTCAATACATCGGAGACGGTTGGAGCGCGATTCAACGCATCGGCCTCGGCGCCCGGGTCGCCGCGGCGGCGTTCTGCTGGACGCTCGGACTCGTCGTCGTCACCCTATGGCGAAAGCGAAAAATCTCGCCCCTCGTCCCGCTCGCGATCGCCTCGGGTGAGCTTATCGTTCTTTTTTATACATCAACAACAGTTTGGGGTTTACGCGTACGCATACCGGAAGACAGTCCCGTCTTCTCGCGGCTTTCCCAGGAGCGCGACGTCGGTCGGATCGCGGGCTTTTTGGAAAACGTGCCGATCTTCGCCGGATTCACCCCCGCTCGTCCGTACCTGGTGCAAAACCTGCCGCAACCTCAATCGTGGCTCTCGGCGGCGAATTTCGCGGCGGCGACCGCCGATCCCGCCGCCGCGCGGCTGCTGCGACGCTACGGAGTGACGCACGGCGTCTGGAGCGTTCCCGTACAAACGAAAGACGTCCGCGTGCTTTATCAAGGCCCCGATTCCGCGCTCGATCAATTGATCACTCCGGGCCCGCGAGAACCGTTCCGCCGCACATGGACGCTCGTGCGCTATCCCGAGGCTTTTCCTCGAGTTCGTCCGGCGATCCGCGTGCTTCGATCGTCGGGAGATCGCGAGATATTTGAATCTTTTCAATGGAATGATTCGATCGACGAGGCGCGGCTCGGCCCCCAAGCCGACGAGCCTCCCGCCGTTCTCGCTCGATCGGCTCGCGTCGTCGCGTCGGATGGAAGAACGACGATCGTCGATACCGACGGGGCGTGCCTGCTTGTAATCGATCGATTGTACGACGAGGGCTGGCAAGCTCGAATCGATCGGCGAGAAACCGCTCGCGTCGAACGCGTAGACGGCGGAATCATGGGGGTTTGGATCAAGAAAAGCGGTTCGACGAACGTCACTCTGCGGTATCGCCCCGCGGGGCTTTGGTACGCCGCGGCGATATCGGTTTTCGCGTGTGTGGCCGCGGCCGTCGCGATCACGGTCTCGATCGTTCGCGCTCTTTTGAGAAAAGCCGAATCGACAAAGCGGGCCGGCCCTACGGCCGAAGCGCACGAGGATTGACTCGTCGCGTTCAAAATCGAACAATCGCTTCGAAAGCACGCGGGTCATGACGTTTTTGACACTTCCAATACGCTTTTTTAAGAACTATAATATCGGATGAGGAAGAACCGTCTGGTTGAGCGCGACGCTTCGGTTGGAATCTTCCGAGATGGAGCTTGGTTTGATGAAGATAATCGCAATCTTGAACTGGTTCAGCGGCGGCGAAACCCCGTATATGAATCTCGTGCACTGCATGAACCACGACTGGTTCT
>JAKBCQ010000286.1 GCA_021807585.1 Planctomycetota bacterium
GGGAAAAACGATCGAGCCGATTCTTGAAGATCCGCTCGAATTTCCATTCGTCGATCCGTTGTTGGACCGGCGCGCCGCGATCGCCGCGACCCATTCCGAAAAATTCCACGCGGTGACGGCGCCCACGACCGCCGCGAATTGATGGCTGTTCCTCGTCGCCTTCCAGCTCAGCGCGCTAAACGCCAAATAAATCAGCACGCGAAACGGCACGAGCCGAAAGCGATCCTCCGAATCGACGATCGATCCGTTCTTCAATTTTTTCGACGTTCGATTCGATTGAGATTTGTTCTTCTTTTTCTTGGTCGACGCGTCGGCCGATCTCGGCGCCGATTCGACTCGCGTCGCGGTATCGATCGAATCGGATTTCGCTCCCGCTCCATACGGCTTGATCGAATCGGCGCCGCGAACGATCACGCTAAAGCAAAGCGGGATCACAAAGCTTAAAGCTCCCAGCAGCATCGTCGCGATGTGCATCCTGAGCGGAAAATTATTGAAACCGCCCCCCAATTGACGAATGAACAAAGGAATCGGCGTCAATTCACCGATCTGATGCGCGAATATATCGGCGCTCATGGTTTTCATGAGCGCGATCGGAAAGAGCGCGCCGCGGATGAAGTACGGATTGACGAGACAAGCAAGCCCCGTCGCGACGGATCCCGCGAGAACCGTTTTCCACCATCCGCTCCGCTCGGCCGCGAAAGCCCCCGGCTCGAACGCCGCTCCCAGAACCGCCGCGCCCAGAAGGATCGGTCCCAACACAAATAATCCTTGTGTGTTCACCCATAAAACTTCGATCGCGGGTAAAATCCAAACGAGCGCGGCGCGATCCCTCAAGCGATGCAATACGGCCAGAAAGATCGCGATATAAAGAAACGTGATTGTTTCGGGGCGGACGTACATCCTGCCCGAGAGGACGTATAACGCCGGAAGCCACGCGAGAACGATCGCCCAGTACGGAGCGCCTCGCCTTCGCGCCGTGATCAGAATCGCCATTCCCAAAGTCGTCACCACGCACTTCGCCAGCGTCGTCGCGTCGACCCCGCCAAGCTCGTAAAGCTTGCTGATCGCAACCTGAAACCCCCAGTGCAAATCGATCCATTCATTGTTCGGAACTGTGAATGTATAAATATCTTTATGAGGAACGACGCCCGTTTTGCGGATGATATCGCCGGTGCGGAGGTGCCACCAGAAATCGGTATCTTTCAGCGGGAAAACGCCGAGCAAGAAGACGAGCCCGAGAAACAAAAGGACGACGACCGCATCGAGCGCGAACGCGAGCGACTTGGTTCCGTCGCTTGGGCGGGGTCGGCGGCTCGGCTTGCTGTTTTTCTTGGTTTCCGCGATGTCCGCCGTCATTCCGCGTATCGTCCGGGATTTGAGAACATTCCGAGAATAAGCCGCGATCGAACGCGCACGAATCGACAAACCGCGATCGATCGTCATCGAATATACAAGCCAAAACGGCCGCGGTCGACCGAACTTGCGATCGGCCCGTCAAATCAAGACCCCGCACAAGCTTGTCGAGCCGATTCGCGCCTGCTATCGTCGGTTTGTTCGTCCCGATCCCTCCGGTTTGAAGCCCGGCGGCGCGGCACGGGTGAGTTTCCTAAACAAGGAGAAGTATCTTGATGATATCGATTTGGCAAACGCTCGCGATCTGCGGGCTCGGCGTGATGCTATCGGCGGGCGGAGCGGGCGCCGCCGAGGAGCTGAAGGTCGGCGATAAGGCGCCCGACTGGTCGCTTCCCGGCTCCGACGGCAAAACCTACAAGTTGTCGCAATTCCACGGCAAGAAAGGGGTCGTGATCGCCTGGTTCCCCAAGGCGTTCACGGGAGGCTGAACGGCCGAATGCAAGTCGTTCCGTGAGAACGGCGAGGCCCTCAAACCGCTCAACGTCGCGTACTTCACCGCGAGCGTCGACACCCCCGAAACGAACAAGAAATTCGCCGAATCGCTCAGCCTTGATTATCCCATCCTCAGCGACCCCGGCAAAAAAACCGCCGAGGCTTACGGAGTCGTCCACGAGGGACGAGCCAATCCCGAACGCTGGACCTTCTACATCGACAAGGAGGGGATCATCAAAAAGATCGACAAGAAAGTGCGCACCAAGAACGCGGGAGAGGATCTCGCCGCCGCGATCAAAGAACTCGGTCTCGATTCCAAATAATCGAGCCGCGAGGATCTTGTCGCTTTCACGCTCGATCGCTCGCGATCCGGTCGGATGATTCGCCCCTTCCGACCGGATCGGCCGATGCGAATCAAAACACATAGATTCATCTTAAGAAATGATATTTATCCCACTTACCAAGCTTGGTCAAACGGCTTTCGATATCATAATATCTCCATTATCTTAATGAACACCGCGCGCTCGCCGGCGGCGGGATCGAGTCGTCCGAAAGTCGCATCACGACGCGACCGTCGCGATCGGTTCGTCTTTCAATTCGTTCTTCGGTTCGTCTTTCGATTCGGCTTCGACCTCGACCGGATGAGCGACGGGAGGTTGCGGAGTTCCCTCGAGCAGGCGATCGAGAGCCGTCGCGAAGTCTCCCTCGACGAATCGTCCCGCCAAACGGTCGAACCGAAACGCCGCGACAGATATCGCCGTGATCGCGGCGATCGCGAATAAGATCATGCCGATGACGTGTTGAATGATCGGGATCGATCGCATCAGCAACATTATATTACTTTTTAATAACAAGAACGGGTTGATCCAAGACGCGAACGCGAACGCCGCGAAAACGGCTGCGAAAAGCGAGGCTATATAAACGATCAACCGAGCCGTGAGCCAGATGATGATCGTCGTCGACATCGCGCGCGCGGCGCTTTTCGATCTGAGCGATATTTGCAGACCGATCGCGGCCATGAACGCCGAAAGGAAAAGGATTTCGGTGATCGTCGTCAAGTAATCCTCAAGTGAAAGCGCGCCGCCGATCCACGCCGCCGTCCAAAAGTAGAGCCCCGCGAGGATCAGATGTTTCATGCCGAGCAGAGCGCCGATCATCTTGGCCGAAACGATCTCCCCCGCTGATAACGGGCTCGCGAGGAGCGCGTCCCACGTGCCTCGCTCGCGTTCCGATGCGATCGAGGCCGCGGCGCGAAGCCCGACTCCCCATTCGATCAGCCAAGCGAACAACGTCGTGGTAACAAACGAGAATCCCTTGATCGATAGCCACAGCGAATCGCGCCGTGATTGCGACCACGAATCGGGATGAAACCGATACCAAGCCGAAAAGACAATCGCGGCGGTCGCCAATCCGACGAGTGGAAGAATCATGAGCGCGGCGAGGATGCGCCCCACGACTCCCAACGTGACGACCTTTTCAATCCAGACCTCTTTCCAAAGCATCGGCCGACGTTCGTCGACGGGAGGGACCGGAACGACTCCGCGACGACGACGGAGCGAGCGCCGATCCCCCGCATACGTTTTCATACACGCCGGACGAACCCTCCAGGTCGCGAAGGCGATCCCCAAAAAGCCCAATAACGGCCAAACGACGATCGTCGCGAACGACGCTCCGCCGAATCGTCCCTGAGACAACTCTTCGCACGCCGAATACGGGTTGATTCCATCGACCCATTTGGGAATCGTGATCGACGGAGCGATCAACGAAGCGAACGGCGCCATGATGAGCGCTATCATAATTAAATATGTAAGAATCAGTGAATCTCGTGATCGACGCGTGATCGACGAGCAAGCGAGCGCGATCCCCGTCGCGCCGATCGCCACGGCGAAACCGGGAGCGAGACACGCCGCGCTCCGCCAAACGGGGGTGTCGACGTGCGATCCGCACCAGACGAACGCGGGAAGAAACACGAGCAGAACGAACGAAGTTTGCGCGAGCTTTCCCAAAAACCGCGCCGCGACGATTTCCCACGCGGTCGTTCGGGTCGTTAACAAAAGCCCCAGCGCGCCTCGTTCGGAATCGCCCGAAAGGCTCCCCGCGGCGATTGAAGGCGTGAACGCCAAAGCGATCGTCACCGATATCGCGATCAACCACGCTTGTGAAACGCCGTACTCATGATAAACGCTTGTTTGAAAGAAAACGTTATCCCATAAAAGCGCCGTTTCGGTTCGTAACACGATCAAGAAAACGACCGCGGCGGCGATGCCGCGAAGGATGAAGAGCCCGCCTCGTCGCGTCTCGCGCGCCGTTTCGAGCCTGACGAACGGCCCCGCGACCAATTCGAGAAGATCGATCATGCGACGGTCCCCGCCGCGGGCTTACCCCTCCGGCACGCCGCGACGGCTTGCGGTCGCGTGAGAAACCAGATGCAAATCGCGGGATAAATCGATCCCAAAAGCGCGGAGATCGGTATGAAAACTTTCATGACGATTGTGGTAACCCGCGTCATGTTCTTCATCGACTGAGCCATCGCCCGTTTCGACGCGAGCGAGGTTGGCGATTGCTTCGCGGCCTTCGTTTTGTCGTTCTTCTCCTTCGCGATATCGGCCTCGATCTTCGCCTCGGCTTTTTCGTACACCTCTCGGGTGGCGCGTTCGACTCGCGGTGAAAGCACGATCAAGAAAAAAGCCGCGAATGCGAAAAGCCGAACGATCTTGATCGCCGCGGTCCAGATCCAAACCTTTCGAGCCCATTCGGCGAGCCCGAGCAAGCCGATACCCGTGACGAACATCAAGACGTTGAGGATCAGCATCGACGTGAGTTCAACCCCCGCGTATGCTTTATTAACCGGGTCGTCGACCTTGAGATCGTCCAGATTCAAGGTCATTGAAATTGACGAGGAGTCGACCGCGGTTTTGGCGGTTTCCAACTGAGATTCGGCGAGTTCCTTCTCCTCTTTGGTTTGAGCCGATTTAACCTCGGCTTCAAGTTTGGCGACGTTCGCCTGATTTTCGGCTTTTGTGTTCGCCTCAATTGCTTTCGTTTGTTGTTCCATGATCTCGGTGAACTTGGGCGCCAGTACGATCATCGCGATCTGGAAGATTCCGTAGAGCAAGAGCAGCGACGCGAACACGCCGTTCCAGAAGCCGATGCGCTTGGGTATTCGTGGATTCGGTAAGATGCGTGCGGGTTCGTTGAAATTCGACATCATCCCCTCCGGTTCGTGTCCCGATTCCCGATCGTTCAAAGCCCGCCGAATGTCAAAGGCTTTGGTTCCAGAAGCGGTTCGTCGATTGAGCGCGATTATTATCGAGCCGAA
>JAKBCQ010000287.1 GCA_021807585.1 Planctomycetota bacterium
GTTGATGGCGCGGGTCGTTTTGCCTGCGGATATCGACCCCGATACGCATCAGCCTTCGTTTATATTGGTATCGGGCGCCGCGATCGACACGGTGAACATTTGGCGGAAGTTGCTGTTAAGCGAGGTACAGCTTCAGGTGCGAAGGCGGGTGCGGGTGTTGCGCGCCGCGACGAAGCGCCCCGTTCCGCTCGACGGAGCGTATATCGATCAAGTCGTCGTGAATTTGTACGCGGGACCGGGAGAAACCGAGGTTTTTCTCGACGATCTCGAGGCGTATCCCGTTCCCGCCGAGGCGCTCGCCGAATTCACCAAAGACCGTCGCGGGCCCGCCGCCGAAAAAGGGGGATCTCCCGAGGGAAAAGCCGCCGCTCCGCGTGTCGCGCTCCGCGAGGGGTTATTAACGCTTGATGAAAAGCCCTGGTTCTTCTCGCTGATCAGCGCTCCGGGAGCGAAGGTTTTGCCGCTCCGTCAGGCGGGGTTCGACGTGATCGCGATCGAGCCCGACGCCGACGATTCAAGGATCGCCGACGCCGTGCGCGACGGTTTTTTGCTGATGCCGGAAATCCACGCGACGGGACCAATTGATAAAGAAACCGTGATGCAACGCGTGCAGGCGTTCTCAGCGGCGGATCGCGTCGCGTTCTGGAACATCGGTAGGGGTTTGGGGCTCGAACCCGATCTCGCCGACCGGAATCGGAATCGTGATCTTATGCGTGGCGTCATCACCGATTTTCATGATTGGAATACGAACGTTTCGCGGATGACGACGGCTTGGGTCGACGGAGCGATCGAAGATTACGCGCGGCCTCCCAAAAACATCGATCTGATCGGCGTCGAGGCGCGCAACTGGGGTCGGATGCGCGACCCGCTCGAATCGCTCGCATTCCTTAAGCAGCGGGTCGATCTGGGGTTTGAAAACCCCAACGCATTGTTCTGGCTGTTGATCGACGCCAAACCTTCGCCGCGGTTTCAGGAGGCGATCTGGGGGACGGGAACCCCTCCCGAATGGGGACGGCCGACGATTCAGCCCGAGCAATTACGAATATGGACATATCTTGCAATAGCGGCGGGATATCGCGGCGTCGGGTTCCGCGCCGACGCGAATTTCACGGGTCCTGGGGGGATCGCGCTCCGCACCGAGACGGCGTTTTTGAATCTGGAGATCGGCCTGTTTCGATCGATCCTGGCGCGCGCCAAGAAATCGGGCGAACTCCTCGCCACATATATGCCCGATCCGTTAATGATCACGTCGCGTCCCGCGGGGGGCGGGATCAAGGTGCAGAATCAAAAGCCCGTGGAAACGCCGGCGAACCTGACGATCAAGGCCGTTCCGTTCACGACGATGGATAAGAAAACGACGCTCTTGTTCGTCGCCGATTTCGCCGCCGGGGCGCAGTGGCAACCGCCGCAAATGTCGATGTCGGGGATGCGTGTGATCGTACCGGCGCCCGAGGGGGCTCAGGGATACGAGGTCACGCCCGCGTCGGTGCAAAAACTGGCTCGGAATCGCGTTCCGGGAGGAATCGAACTGACGCTGCCCGAATTTGGCGTCTCGACGATCATTGTCGTCACGACCGATCGTCCGCTCGTCGAGCGTTTGGAAGAACAGGTGACGCGTAATCAATCGCTCGCGGTTCAAATGGCGATCGAGCAGGCGAAGCTCATGATCGACTGGGTGACCGAATGCGACGATCGACTTCGAGGCGTTTGGGAAAACTCGCCGCCGCACCCGATGAATCAAAAACAAATCGATTCCAAATCGGACGCGGTCGCTTATATCACGAAGGCGCGCGAATTCCTGGCGCTCGGTCGAACCGACGTCGCGCGGAGGAACTCCGAACTCGCAAAAAACCTCGGCGCGCCGTTTGAACCGTATGAAGACAGCCCCGAACGGATCTTGATCGACGCCGACGCGATCGAATTCCTCGCCGAGGCGCGCGACGATCTCGTCGAGGCGCAAGAAGCGCTCGAGGATCTGGATTACGACGGCGCGTGGCGCGCCGCGCGACGCGTCGGCAGACCGCTTCGAATGCTGATGCGCGAACATTACGAACGAGCCTTCAAAGGAATGCAAGACGTCGTTTTGCCGTATCAACCCAAGCCGAAAAAAGGCCAGGAGGATAAGGTGAAAGACCCCGAACAGGTCGTCGCGCCGATCTCGAGCCCCCCGCTCGTTTCTTTCAATACGTTGCCCCAGCACTGGATCTGGATCGACAAAATGCGCGATTGGCGGTTCGGCCAAAACCTGCTCGAATCGGGAACGTTCGAAGAACGCGAATCGCTCGACGAGCTCGGCTGGCGCAACGAAAGCTATCAATATAACGGCATCGAAGGATTCGTTGAAACGATCAAAGCCGTTCGCCCCAAAGCCGTCGGCAAAAAAATCCTCCGACTCAAAGTCGCGCCGATTTACCCCGATCGTATCGACGAGATTCCCTCCCTGATCAAAGACAATCCTAAACAAGTGAAAGATTTTTTAAGTGTTGATAAAAAATTGCAACGACGTCTTGATGTCCAGGATTCGCTTCCGCCGTTTCTTGATTTTCCCCCCGCGGCGATCCGCACCCCCGAAGTCGAAGTGCGAGCGAATCAGCTTGTACGTATTCGTTTGTGGGTGAAGAAACCGTTGCCGAACGTCGGCGGCGGAGGGGGATTGATCATTCGCGACACGCTCGGCGGCGAGCCGCTGCAATATCGAGCGGCCGAGGGATTGATCGACTGGCGCGAGATCGTCCTCTTCCGGCGCGTGCCGACCGACGGCGTGATGAGCGTCCTGATCGGCCTGGCGGGTTACGGAGTGCTCGATGTCGACGACGTCCGAATCGAGCTCGGAGTCGGCGAACCCCCCGAGCGCGTCCGCAATCCCCGCCGCGCGCCGATCGCGCGCATTCCCAAGCCCGCGGATCGACCCGCCGAATCGGCGCACGTTCGAACGCCTCGTTCACCCAAACGAGCCGTCGACACTTCTCGCTTACCCGCTCGAACCGCTCCCACGATCCGCTGATCTCGCTGAATATCCTGCAGCATAAATCATTATATCATGACATCAACCGAATGCTCAAGTAATAAAATCCTATGAGCCGCCTTGGAAAACCGGGATGATCCCTCGGCGCGAATCCATCATCAACGCGATCCGACGTATTTCAATAACCCCGGTTTGCGCACCCACGATATCGCCGCGGTCCGCTCCGACGATCGTCTTGATCATCAAACCCGCTTCGATTCGCGATGCGATTCAAACTCGATCGACCGCGTCTCACTTCTTCTTCGCGGCCTTCGGTTTGGCCGTCCCCTCGGCCTTCGGCGGCTTCGCGGCCTTCGGCTTGGCCTTCGACGCGGGTTTCGCTTCCGCGACCTCAGGCTGCGATTCCTCGATCGCCTCGGGCATGGATATCGAGGGAGGAGCGAGTAAGACGGTCGATTCGGGTGAATGAGCCTCGTCTTGAACCGGCGACACCTTCTTCGTCTCGGTCGCGTGCTCGACCGTCCCGTTGGTGTCGTCTTCAACTCCGTGTTGAAGGGGGCGATCGCCAAAAATCTTCTCAAAGTTCGGGAAGCCGTACTTCCGCACAATCGGTCCGCTCATCGATCACACTCCTCAAATCGTCAATATCTTCGGGCAAAAGTCTCATGCTTGCATGAAATTTGAGTCGACACAATGATTTTCACCCCAAGCTGGACTTTGCGTCAAGCCTTGGCCGATTTCGGATCCGCTCCGATCGGCCGCTTCGGGTTCGGTCCGATCGAGCCCGCACCCCCACGATCCGGTCTTCCTCGAGCAATGTCAAACAATCCGCTATCGTTTCGTCGCCGGGTCGCCTATAATGAGTTTCCCCTGGAACGATCGACCTTCGATCCGCGTGGTAGGTGGACATACCCTCCCTGGATCGTGAACGACTTTTTTCACGCGAGGATTTTGGTCATGAAACCTTATTTCGCGTGTCTTGCGATCGCCTGCACGCTGACGCTCGCCTATTTTTCGGGAGGCTCCGCCGACGGCAAACAGGCGCCTCAACCGAAACAGCGGAAGGTCGTCAAGACCGATCAAGAGTGGCTCAAGCAATTGAGTCAGGATCAGTTCCTCGTCACCCGCCGCAAGGTTACCGAACCTCCCTTTAGCGGCCAATATGTGCATGTTAAGGGGAAAGGCGTATTTGAATGCGTGTGTTGCGGCGCCGAGCTGTTCAACACCGCGGCGAAGTTTGATTCGGGAACGGGCTGGCCCAGCTTCTTCAGGCCGGCCGCGGCGAATCGGGTCGATCGCCAGATGGATTATTCCGACGGTTCGCCGCGGATCGAGGTCGTTTGCAATGAATGCGGGGCTCATCTTGGCCACGTGTTCGACGACGGCCCCGCGCCCACGGGGTTGAGGTTCTGCATCAATTCGCTTTCGCTCAAATTCGTCCCCGACGCCAAAACCAAGGCGGCGGCGACCAAAAAGACGAAAGCCAAGACGACGAAGAACACGAAAGTCGCCAAGAACACGACCGGCAAGAACGCGAAGTCGAACTCGACCGCATCGACCGCGCAGCCGACGCCAAAAGCCGAATCCGCGGCGAACGACGCCCCCGCTGCCGGCTCCGATTCCGCGAAAACCGATGCGTCGAAAGCCGAATCGGCGTCGGCCGAGGGGGACTCGTCCGCCAAACCCGCGCCCCCCGCCAAAGCCAAAAAGACGGCCAAGCCCGAGGGGGATGAGTGAGATCGATTCAGAAGACTTTCAACTGATACGATACGAAGGCGGGGGCCGGCGCGTCGCTCTGCGATCGCCGCCGCATCGACAAAAATAAAGCGCAAGGAAGTGAATCGATCAACGTTCGATTCACCGGCCGGTATCGGGTCTTCGTCTGTATCTTCTCTGCGCCGTGCGCGCATCTTTTGAGTGAACGGATGTTGCATGATACCAACCCGAAGCGCAAGCGAGGGGCCAATCAAATGACATTTGAAAGTTTTCATGTTATTATTAGAAGACCCTCGTTCGCGCGTCGGGATTGGTATGATTGCGGCTTCGCCGCGTTGGGAGAGGGGAATTGGCCGGGATCGGTCTTTCTGATCGGCGGATCGATTTTATCGATCGTGTTCGGATTGTTCGGCGCGATTCGAATCCATCGAAAATGGACGATCTTTTTGGTCACGGTTCTCGCG
>JAKBCQ010000288.1 GCA_021807585.1 Planctomycetota bacterium
AAGCTCGATCTCGGGATTCTTCACCGCCGCCTCGCCCGCGATTTGATCCGCAACGTCAAATGATCCTATATCAACAAGCGTTCGAATGAATAAATTCGCCGCCGCTAACGCGTTCGGGGTCGACTTCAATTGCTCGAAGCCGCGCTTCAGAACCTGCGCCGCCTCTTGCTTTTGATCCTCCGCCGCGAGCAGCCGCGCCTGACGCTCGAGCGTCCGCGGTGCGAGCGGCTGCTTCGCCGTAAGCCGCTTGAGCGCGCCCCGTGCCTCGTCAAATTTTTTCATCGATGTCGCCACCGATACCAGCGGAGCAAGATATTCGGGATCGTCGTTTTTGGCCAACCGTTCAATCTGCGGGAACGCGAGATCGAGCCGATTTTGACGCAACTCAAAATCGTAATACGCCAGCCGCAACTTGTCGATCGTCGGCTGTTCACCAACCAGCTTTTGAAACAACGCGCGGGCGTGCTCGATACGCTCGGGAGTTCGACCGTAAGCGTACACCTGGGCGCGGACAAACCGATCGTCGACCGTGTCGTCGGGCTTATCGTCGTGTCCGACAATCTTCTCGGCCTCGAGCCACGCGTTTTCATTGTCGACACGCCGCGCCTGCAACAGCGCCGTCAACCGAAACGCCCATTCAACCGGCGGCTTCTTCGCCAACAACGGGCTCAAAATCTCAATCGCTTTGGGAACGCGGTCAAGCTCTTCAAGAAATTGCGCGTAATTGATCCGAATCGCACCGTCGTCGGGCCACTTTTTGATCGATTGATCAAAAAATTCTTGCGCTTGCTCGCGCTCGCCGACGAGCCGATACGCACGCGCAAAGAGAAATTCAGGCTTGTCGTCGACGACGCGGGTGCGCATCGTCTCAACCGTACGACGCGCGTCCTCCGCCTTCCCCAGACCCGTCTCAAAAAGCAACAAAGCAAACCACGTTTGCGGGTCTTTGGGATTCACCCGGGTCGCGGCGCGGAGCGTCTCAATCGCTTTATCGGGCTTCCCCAGCGAATTCTGCATCCGCGCCAAAAACATCCGCGAGTCGAAATCGGCGGGCTTGGCGTTCAAAAATTGACCCGCGATCTGCTCGGCCTTCGCTTTATCGTCGATCTGAAGGTACGCCACCGAAAGCAACGGATCAATCTCAAAATCAAACTCCGACGCACGCTCGCGAAGCTTGTCGAGATCCACCGTCCGCTTCCGCAAACTCAACAACGTGATGAGCGGCTGCATCGCGTTGCGACCCCCTCCCAAATCGACCGCTTTTTGATACATGTCGATCGCTTGATCAGTAAGCGCCTCGCCCCGGCGGGGATCGGTCTTGCTCGCCAGATCGGCCTTCAGCGTCGTCAGCAGCGCGCGGACGAGGATCGCCTCGATCCCCCCGGGATCAAGCGATTCCAGCTTCTTCACCCACGTCTCGGCCTCGTCGACCCGCTCCGCTCGCCGCTCGACCCCGCCGCCGTCGTCGCGCAACAACGCGCGGATGTTCGCGACAATCCACGGACGAGGATTCTGATCCCCCTCGGGCTTCAAATCGGCAAGCGCCTTGGCGATCTCCGCGGCGCTCCCGTCCCCAAGCGCCGCGTTGAACAACCGAACACGCGGCGTCGAATCGTCGGGCGAAACCCGCGCCCATTGACGCAACGCCGCTTGCACTTTTGTAAAATCATTGATAATAGTATATAAGTCGGCGATTGTCCGCCAGAGATCGGGTTGTTCGTCGATGTTGAGGTATTCGTCGGCGTGTCTTTCAAGGTATTCAAGATCGGACGGGTTTTCGACCGAGCGATCGCCGAAACGCGTGAGGTCGGCGATCGCCTCGCGGGTCAAATTTTCAATATTGTGGATCCGCGCCCGGTTGATGCGGAAGATCAGCTTATCGCCGAGCTCGGCGCGGCCGCGATCGAGCGTCGTGATCGCCTCGTCGAGCCGGCCCGCGTCCCCCTGCGTGCGCGCCAGCGCCGCGACGAGATCGGCGCTCTTCGGGTTCACCTTGACCGCGTTTTGATACAGCGCAATCGCCTGATCACGCTTGCCGTCCAAAATCAGCAAGTTCGCCTCGATCGCGATCAGATCGGGATCTCCCGGGGCGAGCTTCACCGAAGCCGCGATCGCGTTTTGAAGTTCCGAACGCGCCCGGTCGCCCCCCTTGATTCGGCCGCGACGCCATTTGAGCCGATTCAACTGAACCGTGAGCCGAGGAACCCGCGGATTCTGGCTGATCGCCTGCGAAAGCGCACGCTCGGCCTCGTCGAACTGATTCGCCGCCTCGAGCTGATCGGCAAGCAACGACCACGCGTCCGCCCGCTTGGGATCGACGCCGAGAGCGCCGCGCAACGCGTCGATCGAAGCGACCCGATTCCCCATCACGTTGTGCGCCCGCCCCAGCAAAATCAGGATATCGGTGCGCAACCTGGGGGGAGCTTTGGCCTCGATTTCACTCAATATCGCCACCGCGCGCCCCGGTCGGTTGAGCTTGAATTCCCGCAACGCAACCAGATACTTCACATCTGAACCTGTCGATGCGTTGCCGATCAGCCGCCGATATTGCGCGATCATCGGGTCGGCCTCGTCGATCTTGCCGAGCATCAAGAGAATTTGCGAAAGACGCCACGCCAGCCCCGTATCGGTTCCTCCCGATTCGACAAGCCCCTCCCGCCACGAAGCCGCGGCGCGGTTGATATCCCCCTCCTTCATCTCGATCAGCCCCTTTTGAAGGCTGATCAGCGAACCCGCCGCCCCTTTTTGCGGAAGCGAGTCGATATATCGTCGCGCAAGCGACAATTCACCCCGATCGATCGCGTCCGACGCCGCCTGAATCAACACCTCGGCATCCTTGGGCGCGATCCTCAACGCTTCGAGAAGCTCGGTCCGCGCCTTGTCGGAATCGCCCCGTTCAAGGAAATAACGCCGCCGCGCCAGGTGAACCTGGTAATCGTCGGGCCGCGCCGCCACGATCGCATCGAGCACCTCCAACGCTTTATCAGGATGATCGAGCCGGACCGCCTCGATCGTCGCCAGCCGCGACGCCGAATCGAGATCTTTGGGATCGCGCGCCAGCGCCGTCGCGTATTCGGCCGCGACGTCGTTCCACATCGTAATCTCGCCGGGCTTCGCCTGAGCCTCAAGCGCAAACGCCAGCAGCCGATGCACCTCGGCGTCGTCAATCCCCCGCCGCAATAACTGACGCACGTGGCTCTCGGCCACAAGATACGATTTGCTCGCAAGCTTAAGCTTCGCCATCCGCCGACGCGTTTGATCGCGATCGGGATCGAGCTGAAGCACGCGATCGCCGATCGGCATCGCGTCCATCCCCTTGCCGAGCTTCTCCGTCATCAACTCGCACTTGAATTCCAACGCGTCGAGATCGTCGGGATTGATCTCAAGATATGATTCTATATAGTTATATGCTTGCGGGTAATCCCGCGCGTCGAACGCCTTGCGGGCCTGCGCCATCAACGTGGGCTTGGTGCGATATCGCGACCACGCCGCGAGGAAAATCACCGCGGGAATCACGACGACGAGCGTGGCGACGATCGTCACGAGGGCGCGACGGTTGAGCCTGCGAATCGTTTTTCGAGGAACGTCGGCGGATGCGGCCATGATCGAAAAACCCCGCGATTGAACCAGGATATGTGACGGTTGCTCTCGTGTTCCAGTTACCGATCGCATTCGACCCGCGCGGCGCCGTTCGCGACGATCGTCGTCAACGATCCCGACCCGCCACCGCGCAGCGAACGACGGCGAAGCTTAATCTAGTATACGCGGGGAATCAGGATTTGTGGCAATAGGGTTGCGAGGCGAAAACGAATCGACGATCGATTTTATCCCCGACCGCGATCGCGGGCGTGCACGTCCACAATCAACGATTACGCGACCCAAGGTGTCACGCCGAATCGATCGAGAAGGTATTTGACTCGGCGAGCGCTCGTCGTTTAGAATCGATGATTGCAAGTCGAGCGCGTTTCGGGTGGAGAGCGCCGCGACGGTTGAACAGCCGACGCGGCGTACGAAACGCACGATCGATGCATCGCGGAAATCGGCGAAGCCGCGTGTCCGACGATGCGCCGTTCGGCAATGCACATGATGAACGCGTCCAGACATCGCACAACGTGAGAGAAATCAACGTGGATACCGCGTCCCAGCACCCCGATCCCCCATCAGGCGAACCGCCCGGCCTACCGACCCGGCGGCTCTGGATCGGCTCGGCTTTGGCGACCGCGGCGCTGATCGGCTCGGGATTCGCGCGGCGACGCCAAGACCAAAAAATCGAGGCCGAATTCGAAGCCACGCGAAAACCCCCGTTCTCGCTCGCGTCGATCCCGCTCGAACTCGGCTCGTGGCGCGGCGAAAACGGCGAACTCCCCGATGAAATCGCGCGGGCCGCCGGAAGTACCGATAACATCATCCGCAAATATACCGATTCGACGACGGGCGTCTCGCTCTCGGCGCTCGTCATCGTCGGCACGGGCCCGCTCATGGTGGGTCATCCCCCCGAAAACTGCTACATCGTCGGTTCGGGCTACACGCTCGCGGGAGGTCCCCAAATCCGGCTCGTCAAACGCGTCGACGGCAAACCCCCCGTTCCCTACGTCGCCTACCTCTTTGAACGCCGGTCGGGCGCCGAGCGAATCCGCGCCGAGGTCTATTACACATGGCGAATCAAAGGGAAATTCACCACCGATAAGGGAAATTATAAACAGATCGAGCGAATCTCGGATGTTTATAAAATTCAAACCGAACGACGATTGAACGCGACCGAGGCGTTCAATCCCCCCGCCGACACCCAGGTGGGCGCCGAATATATCCATCCGACCGAGTTGTTTTTAGGACGTCTAACTCCCGCGTTCGAGCGGCTTTTCGACCGCGGGTCGAAGCGGCTTGAATCGGCCGAGGTTTCGCCGCGATGAGTTCGAATTGGAACGGGTTATTCCGGGTATTGGTATTGATTGGGCGCGGAGGGACGGCGCTTCGGCCGCGCGACGGCTCGCGTCGGTCGCGGTCGATCCCGCCCACTTGTACGAGGACGACGACGACTCATGCGTGATCCCAATTTGGAACAATCGCGGCGAGCGCTCGAAGCCCCGACGGAATTCGTCGCGGCGACCGTTCCCGCGGTTTA
>JAKBCQ010000289.1 GCA_021807585.1 Planctomycetota bacterium
ATCCGCGCGAGAAACTGCGCGGGATCGTGATCGCGCGGGTCGATATCCGCGGCATGACTTTCCGGTTGAATCACGAGATCGATCGCCCCCCAAATGGGTCCAGGTTCCGCGCACTTGATGATTGCGGCGTCAACCAGAGAAGTATAACAACAATTCGCGCGAACCCGATGCGATGGACCGTGGCGTGCCGGGCCAACTGGAACATTCGGCTGATGACGCTTAATTCTCCTCTGGTATCATCAAAGATGAATTCCGGGAGGACTTCGCACGAGCCGGGAGGGAGAGCGTCCCAAGTGGACCGCCTCGGAGAAGCTCCGCATCGCGCTTGCTGGCATTCAGCCGCGCGTGGCGGTGTCGGATCGATGCCGCCGAGAAGAAGTTCCACTCGCTCTTTACTACGTGTGGAAGAAGCGCCTGCTCAACTCGGCGAAGCGAATCTTTGACAACCGCTCCGGCAAGGAGGACGACTCCGACCGATTCCTCGAAAGAAGAGAATCGGAGTCTAACGGACGCGATCGCCAAGATCACCGCGGAAAACCTCGATCTTAAAAAGGCTCGGGGCCTCGAGAATCACGACATACATCATCTTAAATGCTGATGTGAGATTGTATGAATGTGTAAAGGCTGAAACTCGAATCCGCCCTCGGGATCGGAACACGTCGCCGGCGCTCGCGATCTGACAATGGAGCGATTATCGTAGGTTGCGAGAGGAAGCTGCGACCCGGAAAGCCGCATACCGGACATTCAGGATGTGTCGTCGGCTCGTTTCAGGCGGCATCATTTATGAAATCAATGACACAACCGCGCCGACGCAATCCACATCATAGCATTTTGTTTATATGAAATCCGACCAGGCGGATAAGCCGAAACGGACGAGACCTGAGTGTCGGCGTTCCGATTTGTGCATGAGCCTCGGATCGTTCGCTGGGCGTTGATATCGCGGGGCTTGCGCTGAAGACAAAACCAATCGCATTTGAACAATCGCATTCATCATGGGGACCCTGGGTGTCGCCCTCGAAATCGTCGATTCGATTGCGACGGATCCGAGTATTTACGTTTTCGATATTCAGCGGTTCGGACTGAACGCCGAATGTCGCATTCACTTACCTTGATCTTAGTTCCGGAAGCGCGAAATACGAGATAAGATTCTTCGTCGATACCTTCGGCGCGTCTGGAGCGCATCTTGCAGAACAGGGTTGATAGGAAATACCGGACCAAAGCACAATTTAATGTATATGATAGTATTTCAATGCAATCTCATCGGTTACGAAGAATGCGATCGCTCGCTTCGGGCTGGTAAACATTGCGGCTACAGAAGCGATTTGGACTAGTCTCGGAGAATGCGCAGATTAGAAGCAGGCCCGTGGAGGATCATAAATCGAATTACCAAGTCCGATAAGCCGATCTTGAAGTATAGAAAATGATTATACTGTACGTGACGAATCATTTTGAACTCGATTCACCGATTCGCTTTTCCATCCGATAATTGGTTAAAGTCTCACCATTGATTGTGACGTTCTGTGTGGTAATAACTTGGAAGCCACCACGTTCGAACGACGGCCGAGCAGTAATGCTTGCTTCGGTATACAGTCGATCAAGGCCGCTATGATTTGCAGCTTTCTCGATATGATCAAGTAAAGTGCGTGCGATACCTTTCCGTTGATGTTCGGCATGAACATAGAGCATATCGATGTGGCCGTCAGACTCAAGATCGACAAAACCGGCGATCTGTCCGTTGATTTCAGCGACCCATGTCTGTTTGGAGGCGCGGCGTCGAGCAAAGACTTCCGGATCAATTTCATCGGGCGCCCACGCGAGAACTTGGCTAGCGCTGTAGTCTCTTAGCGCCGTAGTACGGATCGCGCCGCGAAATAAGTCGATGAGAGCGGTAACGTCATCGGGGCGATATTCACGAATTCTAATATCAGGCATAATCTAAATCCATACTGTTAAGAATGCGATGATGCTGAATCAAGGGATCCCTTGTCGATATCGATTCGATGAGGGTATATTACTCTTTCGTGGGCGCGATTCTACGTGACTTTGATTGACGAATCTAATGGAAGAGCCTCACTCTGATCGGGCAAATAAGGAACATCAAATTTCATGAAGCCGAGCAACTCTTCGCGTCTAACCTACCGACACTTGGGCGAGTCCCCTCTGGACAAAATGCTATGGGTTATCGAAACCATAATGGACTCCCCGTGAATGAAACCGCGGAGAGTTACGCGGTTCTCTCGGAGCAGTACCCCGGAACCAATCATGAGCTTACCGCGAATCCACGCCGATGTCATCAATCTTGATCCGGCGCTTGAGCTTGAGTCGATTGACTGCATTGATCTCAACGTCTCTCAGCCCAGACTCCAAACTCCACCGAGCGATTTCTATATCCTCCGAGAGAACTTCGCTCAAGGGGCCATTTCGATTGAAACGCTCCAGTCGGAGCCGGGTTATGTCGGGGAGATATCGGCCGCGGAGGATCTCCGGCGGGCGAGTCCAATCACAGAGCTCAGAGAATTCGAAATCACCGATCGGAAGCGAGGGTTAAGCGACGATTGATCGTATCTGTGGGGACTCTCCTGGAGTCATTCCGATCGGCGCCGGTTTCGAATCGACCGAAGATCGCATCAGCTCGATTCAAATACACTGAAGTTTAAGAATCGGGGCGCCCAGGTTTTTTTCGTCGATGGGGAGTTTTCTCATCCGGATCGGACGATTTGAGCATCGTCTCAACGATCCCTTTTTGGATGAGCAAAGCAATCCAATCCGATTGACTTATTCGACACAGAACGAATTCCATGAACTGAGACTTGGTGAGATGAAGCTGTTCGGGAACGTAATCGTGCGGGAGATCTTTTTTCGAACCGCGTCGAATTCCGAATTGCGCAATTAATTTATTTTCATAAAAGATTTTGGCTATATCGTGCTTGGCGCCCGGGATGATCGTCGCCGACAGTTTCTTTGCGGCCTTTTCGGCGTGATCCTTGGTGATTTTCGCCATTCAGGCCTCCCGGGATCGTTGAATCAAATTGAACAGAATTGTTTTCTGCTTGAGAATCGCCGGGCCGAGCGAATCATCGTCCATCGACTCGAATTCTCGATAAACCGTCAAAATAAGATCCTTGAGATTTTCGATCGCCTCATGCATTGTTTCTCCCGACGATCCAAGATTGGCTTCGGGAAACGACGCGATGTAGCCGTTCTCGACCTGGGTGAGAACAACATTCAATGGTGTAGATAACTTAAAAAGCTCTGGCGCAAATGTAACAATCGGTGAAGCGAAAGGTATTGCTTTTGTATGTTCAATTATATTGAGTATTTGATTGATCGATTTTTTTAGATCGGAAACGTCACGTTCGATCGCCTCGACCCTCGCTTTCACGAGCAATTCCGATAGATCGATCTCCCACCCGGGTTTCGGAGGCATTATACCGGTTTTCGTTTCAGAGGCGGAGCCCCGCCGATTTTGCCCGAACGGACGTTTATCTCGGCGGGGTCCTACTTCAACCGAGTCGTCGTTGCGATGAATCGCCGGAGGAAAAAACTTACTAATACTCACGTGTTATTCTCCCAATATCAACACCTTGAACGCCGAATCAAAAATGCGATACGCTTCGGAAAAAAAATTCTCGTCGATATCTAGAAAATACTCCGATGTTAATGTTATTTGAACATTATCCGCATCATCGTCAAGATTCCAATCAATCGATTGTACGGGAGATCCCTCGATACGATACCGACCTCCCGCTGCGGTGATCGATGCGTCTCCTTTCGCAACGCTGAAAAATGCGGAACGGATCAGTCCATTGCCGGGTAGTTTGTCTCTCGGAACGAGGTAATACCCGGCGAAGTGTACCGTCGCTTTCGCTCCTCGGAAATCGTTCAACATTTTTTGGATCTCTTCGATCGTCGAATTGACGACGGGAGCAGCTTCGCCGAGCGATTTAACTTTATAGAGATCTAAATGCAAATGATTCGGATCCTCGCCTCCGAGCTCAAGACGGACCGAATGAACGACCTTGCCTCTGGTAAACTCCGCGATCCTTTCTCGATCGAGCCGAGACCGATCGGAGATCTTCATGATAGACTCCTGATCATCGGCCATAAATCGCCCGCAGGCGACGATTCCTAAACAATAACGATTTATCAAATTAGGGAAATTGAAAGCCATATTGTCGACTCGAAAAACAACTCATTCTGTTCATCTCGCTAACTTACTCCACGACTGCGATTGATGCAAGCCGACCCGATTTCATGATCGATCGACGACGAACCGTCGTCTTCGACTCGGATCGGAATTCGATCGTGCGGAGGCTCGTCGATTTCAAGGATTCATATTCGCGAGCGGAATCAGCCTTACGGGACCTAAAAGACCCGACGGACGAATCGGCTTCTTCGAAGCGTCGAACGGCTTATAATCAAGATTCACAAAATTGATCTCATGAAATGACTTCCAATCCACTCCGCGACGGTCGAGATCGGCGATCCGGTTCGCGGCGAGATTCGTCGCCTCGATTTCGAGCGCGTTCTTGCCCGGCGTCAACGCGTCGTTCGCGAAATCGACGTGAAACGGCGCTGCGAACAACGTTCCAAGCGATCGTCCGTTGAGCCGAACCCGCGCGCTCTCGCACACGCGTCCCAGATCGAGCCTCCACGCGTCGGCGGTCCGATCGGGACGGTCGAACTCGATGCGATAAACCGCGGTTCCGGCAAACCGCTTGGCCTCGGGATCCGCCGAATCGGTCCACGAGCCGAGCGATTTCGTCTCGAATTCCTTCGGCAAAACGGGTCCGCCGTCGATAAACTTCGCCTTCCATGTTCCTTCGATCGCGATCGGATCGCCGGCGATCTTTTGATATTTCCAGGGCGCGGCTTCGATCGCTCGGTCTCGGAACGCGCGCAACACAAGCGATTCTCCCGGCGCCATTTGCAAATAAACCTGCGCGGCGCCCTCGGCCGAGTTTCGGATCGCCGCCAATCCCGAGCGTTCCTCGATCATCGGATCGAGCAAAACCGCGGATCGCGCAGTGACAGCGAGCGGAACCCACGCCGATATCTCATGATCGCTTCGATTGACAAGAAAATAATCATAGCCAAGATCATGAACGCGTCGAA
>JAKBCQ010000290.1 GCA_021807585.1 Planctomycetota bacterium
GCCGTCGTACCAAAACGGCAGGTGAATCTGCTCGAGCGTGATGCTCTCGGGGCCTTGCCGCACGGGCAAATGATAATACGTTTGCTTGGTTTTGGGATCGGTGTAATCCATAAACCCGTCGACCCGGCTGAACAGCGCCGACGACCCCAACACATAAACAGGAACTTTTGCCTTTTCGGCGACCGCGATCGCCTCCTCAAGCTTTCCCTCGTCGTCGCCGACCTCGTCGGTTACAACGATGATCATCGTTTCATAGCGCTCTCCGTTGAGCTTGAAGCGTCCCCACCGGTTGACGATGTCGATGACGGTTTGGAACGTCGATTCGATTCCCGATCGATCGAGCTCAACCTCGTGGATCGCGCTTTGGATCGCCGCGGGGTCGTTCGTCGGTTTGGGGGTGAGCGCCTTGCGATCTTTACCGAACGAGACGATCGTCGTCAGCAGTCCCGCATTCTTCGAAAGTTGTTTATTATCAAGCTGATCGATATGCGCGTAGACCGCGTCGATATGTTTGGCGAGCCGTTCGCGTTCGGCCTGAAGGCTTCCTGAAGCGTCAAACGCCCAGACGACGAGCGTTCGACCTTTTTCGAGTCGCTGGAGGATTTCGAGAGCGACGCGGTCGACCGCGCCTTCGACCCCGCCGACATGCTCCGAACCGTTGCCGCGAATCGACACGGTTTGGTCGAGGTATCGCGCCTGTTTGGGAAGCATGATATCCGCGGCCCGAGCGAGGTCGGGACGCGAGAGAGTCGTGAGGGGGCTTGAAGCCGCGGTGGGAGTCGCGGTGACGGGGGCGAACGTCGTTACGGGGCTCATCCGCGATTTCGGAGCGACGTCGGGGCCGAACGAACCCGCCGAGGGGGTCATCGGCGTGTCCTTGGTCGTCAGTTCAACCGAATCGAGCTTGGTGTAATCGGCGAGATCGGCGGCCGAGAGGGACGTCATCAGGTCGCGCGGTTTCGTCGAAACCGACGCCGCGAGACCGATCATCGCGCAGGCGGTCAAAAGCGCCACGTGTGTAACCACGCTGACGATGATCGCGGGGATCTGGACGTCGAGCCGTCCCCCCATCCAATTCGAGATCGACGGATATCGCTGATCGAGCCTCACCAAACCACGCGCGATCGCGCGGGTGATTCGCGAGTTTCGGATCGCCGAAGAGAACTTCGTTCCCAGGCGGCGGAACGGCGCCGCGACACGGGAAAGCGAGGGCGCCAAGACGAAACCAGGCCTTCGAGGCGTGAGAAATTTGGGCACGATGCACACCTCCTCGCGCACTCGCGAGCGGTTCGGATCGATCACCGGTCGAGATCGAAGTCTGCTATTACACAATTCTACGCACGAGCGGGTCGTCTATGACACGCTCGATCATCCGGAATGACGATTTCGTGGATTCATCCATTAGCGTAATCGACCGTTCGCCCGCCGGCAACTCGGTTCTCGCGCGAAAATCTCTCAAAGTTTGAACCTTTGTGATACACCCCCGCGGCCCGCGGCCAATGATCCTCGCCTCGCGCGTCCCCGCTCGCGGACCGCGCCGAGAAAGCGTTTGAAATCCTTCGTCTTCGCGCCCGAACCGCGGAGTGCGCGGCGAACCGCGCTCTCGGACGATCAACCAATCGCACGCACTGCCGGGTTCGGGCGTATTATAATATAATGATGTTAACCGATTGTGCGGCTAGGGGGGATTCTCGTCGGGGGGTTGGTTCGCCGAATCGCAGTTGAAGATCATACAAATAATCAGTATTACATTAAATTATTATTAATTGATCGATACGATTCGTTGATTATGTTAAATTTCATGCATTCAAGAGAGCGAGATTGAAATCTGATCGATCAAAGCGACGTCTGAAACGCTCGTTCCCAGACCAATGATCTTAATCGTGTGCGACCCAGCCGAGGTAGCGAACGAGACCGACGCGTAGTTTTCCCAATCCGTACTCCCTGGTACGATATCCATCAGAAGCGTTCCATCGATATAAACTTGTAACTCTTGGTTTGATACTCCGTTATTCATTTGCGCCGCGTAGAAATTCAGTTGATACGATCCCGCCGACCATCCGGAAATCGTTTGTGTTATCCCGCCGTTCGATTCCAGGTACGCCGACTGATTTCCTTGAGGTGCGGGAGGATTGCTCGATGAAATCGACGAAGCGTTCGCGCTCAGTCCCGAATTGCCGTTGAGAAACGTCCAGGGCGTGCCGGAAGGATTATTCGTATAATAAGGCGAAGAACTTTGAATCGGAGATTCAAAACCGCCGTCGGGAACTACCGGCGCGGAGACGATCGCGACCGAGATCGACCCGATCAAAGCCGTGTTTTCAACTCCTCCGGGATCCATTCCCACTAATGTCATTGTATGACTACCACCTGTTACGTAAAAATTCGGCGTCGTATAAGCCGAGTATGTTCCGTTGGACACGGGAGTGATCGTTCCCACCGAATTCCCGTCGATCAGAACGTTAATGGTTTGCGTTTGGTATCCATCCGAGAGGCTCTGGCAAGCGAATAATGTGATTTGATACCATCCTCCGCCCCATCCCGAAACTGTCTGGTCTATCGATCCAAAGTTCTGCAGGAATGCCGTCTGTACGACTCCAGATGGTAAAAGATGATCCGTATTATTTACACTTGATAACGTGCTATTGATACCGTCGAATCCAGACCCGATCGAATTGAATGTCCATGCCGATCCCGGAGGACTCGCCATCGTCGTGGAAGATCCGACCAAAGGCGCCGAAAACGAGGCGTCCTCAATCAATGGTAATGTACTAGTGATCATGACATCATCAATAAATGCCGTGTCTCCGGTGCTCGACTCATAACCTTGAATCGTTATCGTGTGAGACCCGGCCGGAACCGCAAATGATACCGTCGAATACTGTTGATAATTTGTTCCTGTCGGGACGATATCCGCGAGCAGCGTGCCGTCGATCAGGATCTGGATCATCTGATTGGATACGCCGAAATTTCCGCGTTGCGCCGCGTAGAGAGTGATCAAATAATATCCCGCCGTCCAATCGTTGATCGTCTGAGATATCGATCCTTGGCTTTCTATGAACGCGACTTGCGATCCGTCCGGCGCGTTTGGATTTCCCGATGTGAACGCCGTGTTATTGGCGCTGATTCCCGAGTAACCATTCGCGAATGTCCACGGCGTACCTGCGGGCGCTCCCGAATAATAAGGTGAGATACTTTGGATCGGTGTTTCAAAGCCGCCGTCGGGAACCGAGGGACCGTTATCTAAAACGATCGATATCGAATCGACGAACGCCGTATCATTGCCGCTAGAATTCATTCCTTCAAATGTAATCGTATGAGTTCCCGCGGTTACCAGAAACCCCTGCGTGGTATAAAGCGAGTACGAACCCCCGGCGCTCGGCGTGATTAAACCGATCGAAGAACCGTCGATCAAAATATTGATCTGCTGTTCCTGATTACTATAAGCGACACGTTGAGCCGCTTGAAATTCGATTTGATAAGTCAGGTTCGACCACCCGGCAACGGTCTGGCTGATTTGTCCGAGAGCTTGAATGAACGCGACCTGTGAACCCGCGGGAGCATAATCATTTCCTGAAGTAAAAGCGCTATTGTTGCCGCTGATTCCGGATGACGTATCAAAAGTCCAGGCCGTACCCGTCAGATCGCTTTGATAGCCGCCATAACCGACAGACGGAGTCTCAAATCCCGAATCCGATATCGCGGGTAATACCGCCGACACGACGGTGATCGAATCGATCAAAAGTGTCGGAACGACCGTTCCTGTCGCGTTCAAACCGATTATCGTGATCTGATGCGTTCCGGTTGAGACGGCGAAAACGTTCGATACTAGATATGCATAAGTGAGACCAGATGGCTGGATCGTTCCGACGTCGACTCCGTCGACCAATACCTCAAAACTTTGAACGGCTCCGTTGTTCGACGAACTCTGCGCCACATCGAATGATAAGAGATAGTTCCCCGCGGTCCATCCCGAGACATTCTGGCTGATCGAACTCAATCCCTGTAAAAAAGCGACCTGGCTTCCCTGAGGCGCCGATGGATTGCCCGATGTCAAACTCGATCCGTTCCCCGCGATTCCAGACCCTCCATCGCCGTTTTGAGGGCTAAACGACCACGCCGATCCGATCGGATTATACTGATAAGCGTTGGTCCCTGATCCAACCGAAACATCCTCGAATCCTGAATCATTAATCAGCGGCAAGCTCACCGGAGTGATCGGCTGCGCGGGATAAATCTCGATGCCGTCGATCTGGGCGCCGTACAAATTGCTGGTGAACGCGATCGTGATCGTCCCGGAGTTATCCGCAACCGCCTGAAATTGTTCGACGACCCCCGTGGATTTCCCTCCGGCCGCGGCGTAGGTATCAAAGTTTGTGAGCACTTGGTATCCATTGATTGCAACCGTCGTATGTCGTTGATTTGGTCCGGAGAAATAATTTTCGGCGAAATCCAATCGCACCTGGTAAGATCCCCCGGCGATCAGATTGGGAATCGCATAAGTGAACGTTCCATATCGTTCGGATTCATAAACGGCTTGCGGCGCCGGATCATTAATCCCCGTAATGTTCTCCGATGTCAATGGATAGATGTTTGAGGATCCGCTCGTTTGTGTGTAATACGCGTCCGGCTGAAAGCCCCCAGCGGTCGATCCTCCCGCATTGATCAGGACATTGTTGTTGATCGGTATCACTTGAATCCCGTTGCAAAATGAACCGCCATTCCCATTTGCAAATGCTATCGTGATCGTTCCCGTCGAATCGGCTGGTAATGTGAAATCCTGGATGATGGCCGTGTTGAACTGATTTCCGGCCTCGTCATAGACGCTAAAGTTATTCAACACAATGATTCCATTGATCGAGACGTCGATTGTCTGATTCGTAAACCCTCCTGTAATTTCAGATAATTGCAAACGAATTTCATAATTTTGATTAGGAATAAGATTCGGTATATAATAGGTAAAGGCGCCATATCGCGTGGTTTGAAAAACCTGATACGGCGCAGGATCGATTAGGTTTGAAGCGATCGTTTGAGTATTGGGAGTTGAAGCTGTTGATCCCGACGATTGAGTGAATAATCCTGTATCCCCAATATAATCGCCGAAGGTCA
>JAKBCQ010000291.1 GCA_021807585.1 Planctomycetota bacterium
CGATGAAGAAGAGCCCCGATAAAACCTTGAATGCGGTTCTCATGGCGCCGGCTCCACGACCTTTGAGGGATCCGATTGCGAATGGGAGGATTGATCGACCGCCGGCTTTTCAAGCTTCGGGATAACGATCCCCTCGACCGTCAGATCGATAGTATGTTGTCGATTCAGATCGGAGTAAAGTGTCAATAGCTCGGAAAATGAACCCTCGGGCTGACTGGGAGGAACCTTCACGACCAAATTTGTTTTGGAGCCGGGAGTGAGCGTCATGGGAAGGTCGCTCGTCATCACGCAACTGCAGTCGATCTTGAGCCGACGATCTGGATCGCTTTCGATCCACAGTTAAAGAGCACAAATCGGGTGTTTTTGATCTGTTTGGGCTCGAAGACTCCCAGATCGGATACCGAATGAGCAACCAGAATGCGATCGCCGTTGAGATAGCGTATTCCAGAACCAAATGATCCGAAATGGAAGGTAAATGCGAGATAAGTGACGAGCATGGCGAGATTCGCCATCACGATCGTGCCCAGAATCCATCGAGAGGATTTCTCTTGCATCTCTCTATCCTCGGATCAATCGAATTCATACCGTTTTCAGCATAAACGATCCATAAAATTCACCGAAGGCGGATCGCAATACCCACACACGCGCATAACGCATGGAGGGGTTTTGGTTCAGAAGTTGGTCTGTACTTTCTCGATCTGCGTTAACGATACGCGGATCGTATGGCGAAATCAAGACCCGCTTTTAAAGATTTGAGAGATCGTGTTGTTTTTTTTCAACACGGGGCTGTTCGATCGGGTTACGATCGCAAGGGATCCCAAATCGGGTGCTAGCGAAGCGATTGAATGTTCATCGAACCGTAGGCGGAAAAAGAGGTTACTATCAGGATCGCGCGGTTGATGATTTCCACGTAAGGAGCGGCATGTTACATTCTCGAAGGATAGGGGTATTCGCTTGGATCTCAAGGCGCTTGTCGGATCTCGCAATTGCGGGTCGGCCATCGCGATCGAGATTCGACCACGGATCGCTCTGATTCGGCGGGATACATCCCGGAGTTCCCAGAAGCGATCATCATCGCGTCCAGGTCCCCTTACTTGTTTTTGATCAGATTTCCTTTCGCGTCGATCAATCGCAAAAACGTTCCGCTCTTGTCGTCGTATCCCGCCATCAATCGCGCGAATTCACCGTCGGTGATCTGCAATTGCGATCCCGTTTTCTTGGATTGGAGAAACATCAGCTTCTCGCCTCTTAAATCATCGAATTCCAAAGTGGGATCGCCTTCGACGTTATCTCCCAGGAAGATCTTGGATAGCAGAATAGTAGGATGGAATAGATTCATCCCCCAAGATTTCCCAAGTTTCCCAATCATCATCCTAGGATTATCCCCCTCATAAAATGTCATTCTTGACAAACTTTCCATCCCTTTCATAAAAGGAGGATGGACATTAAGACTTATCGCGGATTTATTGTTTTTATCATAGAAAATCAGATTCGGATTGTCTTTTTCGTCGAGAATCAAGCTCACTCTCCCTTTGCGATCGTGATCGTCAATTCTCAAACCAGGAAGTGGACCGCTCCGGATCCACACTCCGTTATCACCTTTGATATTAGTCAATCGGATCCAAGATCCCAATTCGGGCGATACGGTCTCGTCGATTCCGATCATCCCGCGATTGTTTGTCATGATAAGCCGAGCTTTCTCTGCGGGATCGATGAACATGGAGATACGCGGAGTGTTTTCAACAGAGAGATCGCGATTGAACGATAACATGGGCGTGTTTTGTGTGTCGCATGATAAGCGAACGCGAGATTTTCCGTCATTCCCGACGACCCTCACGCTCCTGGAATTGTCAGCGGTGACATCGGCGACGATCGCCTCGCGACGGTCCCTGTCGTAGATCGTCATCATCGACGCGCCTTGAGGTTTGACGCTGAGCGCGATTTTGGCGGCGTTATGATCGCGGATCTCGATCGATTTCTCGCCGTCGGATTTGCAAGATAAGTTCACTCCAGCATCGCCTTGATCGTCGTTGAGCGCGATCGTCGATTCTCCAGCGTGAGAAACCGAGAGTGCGATGCTCGCTTTGCCCATTGAATTTTTGAATAAAAGCGATTTCCGATCATTACCTTTTGCGTCTTTATCGAGCGAAAACTCGATCAAAGGCTCGTTCTTTTCCGAGAAAAAAATGAGGCTCGCGCGATCCCTAACCGCCGAAACGACGATCGAGGGCGAATCTTTGCCGCTTCGGACGACAAGTTTTTGAACGTCGATCATTCCCTTTTTGCTTTGAGCCCGAGCGATCGGCGGCTGAAACCGCACCGCGGCGAGATAAACGACTAAGCCGAGAAGGAGAACGATCGCTTTCCGTTCGTTAGAAATCGACGTTCCAAGCCTTATGAATCGCATCGTCGTCGCTCCTCGAAAAAAATCGACCGAACCTTCATAGAGTAAATGATAATCGAACAATCAATTGTTTTTACATCGACGCGCCGATCGGTCGCTCCCGGTCGAACGATCATGATGAAAAACACGCTGTTCCAGGCGGTTTCAATCGCGTTTGGCGCTCTGGGCCCGATCGATATCGATCGGCGATCCCCGATCGTCTTTTAAGCGGATCGTCGATCCGTTCTCGACGTCCAGCGACGCCGAAACGCGAACGTTCACTCCATCACTGATGCGTAATGCGGATTCGGCGCGGTTTGAATCCATTGAGATCCGCGTCTTTCCTTGATCGTCAAGAAAGACCATCCGGCACTTCTCGTCGTGATCGGCGCCCACAAACCACCTCCGCGATAGGTCGCGACGTTTCATTTCCATTCCGATCCATTGAGGTGAGGAACCGACTGACAATCGCCGACCGTCGGCGCCGGCGAATGAAAGCATGTTAGATTCGCTTCCGGATGCGAGTTCAATCGCTTTCCGATTTTCATCGTCAAAAAAGATCAACGACGGATCCTGATCGGGGTTTGTCAGCGTTAATACGGATCTTGGATTACCATGTCGATCAATCAGCATGAATCGGGGAGCGGCGCCACCGGCGAGTGCGACCATCGATTTTTCGTTCTCGCCGAAAAGCGTGATCGACGATTCGAGATTGTTGAGTAAATACATTGAAAGTCCGCGCGAACCTCGGTTGTCGAGGGTATGCAAAAACGACGCGTCGACTTCGTCGATTCCCGCCGTGATCGAAGTCGCCTTCTTTACATACGGGTTTTTACCGATCCAAAAATCGACGGCTTGACTCGCGTTCGTCTCCATGCCGATTTGGGTTTTCGCGTCCGAACCGTCTACAAGGATCCTTCTTCGTTGATCGGGTTCAAGCAACGCCGAGAACGCGGTTCGCTCGTTGGAATCGAGAAGTAAAAAACCGGCGTGATGATCATCGGATGAGAATAACCGAATTCGATCTGATTGACCGTTCCTCAGGCCGATATGGCGGGTGTGATCGCTACTTGCCAATAAGTAAACGGCCGCGGTTCCGTTATGGAGTTGTACGATTTTACGATCCCCCGCGGCCGAGGAGACGATTTCGAGCGCGGAGCGATCGTCTGGATTTTTGATTTTGAGCGAAGAATCGAAGCCGCCGTTCGTCGCTCGCGAAGCAGACAGCCCCGCTTGCGATCGTCGATTGATCATAAAGTCAAGCGTCGCCGATCCGACCTTGGAATCAAAAACGATCGCGGGCGAACCTGCGTCTCCGGCGATCGAGATCGCTTCAACCTCAAGCGATTCGACGGGATCTCGCGCCTCGACGATCGCGGGGCGACCGAAAAGATCGACGATCAACGCGACGACGACGCAAAACGTGATGATTATTAACAAACCATTGGATAGGATCTTTCGCATATCGCGCATTGGAATGTCCCCATGCGGGATCGAGATCGGCAGCCGGAAACGACGCTTCACGCGGAGTTCCGGAACTTCGATTCCTCGGCGTGAGTGAGAAGATCGAGCCGGAGCTTGCGCACGACGATACGTGGGAGGCGAGTTCACCCCCTCGCGAGAGGATCGATCGATTGGTGAATCGTGACGTTCCGAAACACGTCGATCGGTCTATTTCCCGGTTTAATCGGCGCGACGTCGTGTTGCAAGAACGTTTCGGCGATTTTCTCGATCGGTTATCAGAGAATGATACGAGCACGCGAGATACCGATTGATCACGAACGACGTGCGAATCCAAGAGAAATGTCTGTCATTATAGATGAATGATCTCCGTACGGTTGAGGGTTGAGATTCGGGACGAGATCGATCCCCGCGCGGCGGATTGCGCGGGGATCGACTTTGGTTGTGGGGTGTGGAGTTATTTGGGCGAGCGATGATCGACTTTGAGATCGCGGCCGACGAGTTCGGGGAGGTATTTGACGGGGAGGGTTCCGTGCGCCAGGACCGACTCGTGGTATTGCGCGAGGTCGAACCGATCGCCGAGCGATCGTTGGATCGAGCGACGAAGCCGATAGAACGCGAGTCGACCGACAAAATAGGTCGACAACTGACACGACGATTGCTTGGACCTGATGATCTTACCGACCGCCTCTCCTTCGGTTTGAAACGCGCGCACCATCAGCAATTCCATCGCCTCGGAATCGGACATATTTTTTGTGTGCATTTTTTGATCGAGGATCGCGTTGACGACGGCGCGCAGGTAAAACTTAAGTTGTTGAAGGCGCAAGCCCGGGTCGCCTGCGCCGAAGCCCTGATCGAGCATCATCTGTTCGGTGTAGACGGCCCATCCTTCGGCGAAGGTTCCCGACGAGAGAACTTTACGAATGAGCGACGGGTGTCGATTGCCGTATTCGAGTTGAACGTAATGTCCGGGATATCCCTCGTGGATCGCCAGGATTTTGAGCATTGCGGCGTTGTATTCTTTGAGGAAGCTGGAAACACGTTCGGCGCTCCAATTTGCGGGCGGGGGGCTGATCGCGAATTCGCTTCCTCCTTTGGGATCGAGGGGGGGGGCGGGATTGAGATAAGCGACGGAATTGCCCCTCATGAATTCGGGCATTTCGATTACGCGGCATTGATCGGGATTGGGGAGGGTTAAGATGCGTGCGTTGCGGATGAATTCTTTGATTTCGGCG
>JAKBCQ010000292.1 GCA_021807585.1 Planctomycetota bacterium
CTGCGTGTGGAACTCGCGCGTCCTTTGGCGTACGCGGCGGTCTCGGGAACCGTGCTCCCCAGGCGATCGCTCGCGACGCTCGCCGCCGATTCCGAACCCGCGATCGCGCTTTGGGCGAACGCCGCGATCGCTCTCGAACGCGGCGACAATCGAGCCCGCGCCGTCGATCGAATCAAGTCGGTCGCAAACGACGATTCCGATCGCGGCGAACTCGCCCGCGCCTTGCTCGAAGCGGTCGAATCCGCCGATCTCAACCAAAGAATCGAGCGTCTCGACGCCGCTTCGAAACGAACGAGAATGATCGCGCTTTCGCTGATCGATCGAGCCCGAATCGGATCGGCCGATCGGTCGAAAACCTCGGTCGAATCGCGACCCGCGAAAACCGGCGACGATTCGTCGAAATCCGCTCACTAAGAAATAACATAATTAATTATGTATAATATAAATTTATCGTCGACGACGGCGATGATACTTTGCGGGGGTAGGAGCGTGCGGATGGGGCGCGACAAGTCGACGCTTGATTTCGAGGGGGAGCCGCTGTTGGCTCGGGCGGTTCGGCAGGTTTCGGCGAGCGGGGTTGGAGCGGTCGTGATCGTCGCCGCGGCGTGCCAAACGCTGCCGAGGCTTGGCGTCCCAGCGATTGTCGCGCGTGATGAAATCGAAGGCCAAGGGCCTTTACGCGGGCTCGCGTCGGGGCTCGCGGTCGTTCCTGATCATCAAGAATATCTGTATCTCACCGCGACCGACGCTCCGTATCTCGCGGCGGGTTTCATCGCATTTTTGCGCGAACGGATCGGCGCGAGCGATGTCGCGATTCCGCGTGTGAACGGTCGCATGTATCCGCTTTCGGCGGTTTATCGGATTGCGGCACTTCGGCCCGCGATCGACGCTCGGTTGAGCCTTTTCGACGCCAAAAAACGGGGGCTTGTGAGCCTGGTTGAAGACTTATGCGTGCGAACGATCGACGAGGCCGAACTCCGCACGGTCGACCCCGATCTCGTCACCCTGCTCGATATCGACACCCCCGAGGAATACGAACGGAGGCGGTCGCGAATCGACGCGATCAATCAATAAACAGACACATTAATGATGATTATTCAGCGAAGCGATCGCGATTTTTGAGTCGGAGCGATCGAGTGTTGTCATACGAGCAAATGCATATCTTTGAATGGAATATCGTCGGGCGTCTTGACCGCGAGGCTTGGTTCGACTACGATCAGGGTGGTTGAGGATTCGGGTTTTTTGTCTAACGTCTTTTGTTTTCGGGATTAAGGGATTTGAGCAATGGCTTACGCCGCGGTCGTCGAGAGGCACAAGACGCGTGAGGTCGGTGTTGGTGATCTGGTCGTCGGCGGGTCGAATCCGATCTGGGTTCAATCGATGACGACGACGAACACGTTCGACGTCGCGGCGACGGTGGCGCAGATTCAACGTCTTGAGGAGGCGGGATGCGAGGTCGCGCGGGTGACGGTACCTAAGAAGGAGGACGTCGAGGCGTTGGGGGCGATTCGCGCGCAGATTCGCATTCCTTTAATCGCCGACATTCATTTTGATTATCGCATGGCGCTCGGTTCGCTCGCCGCCAAGACTCCCGACGGACGTCGCGCGGTCGATAAAATACGGATCAATCCCGGCAACATCGGCGGCGAGGAACGTTTTAAAGAGGTCGTGCGCAAGGCGCGCGATCTCGGCGTGCCGATGCGGATCGGAGTGAATTCGGGAAGCCTCGAGAAAGACCTGATTGAAAAATACGGCTTCCCCTGCCCCGAGGCGCTGGTGGAGAGCGCGCTGCGTCATATTGAGACCGCCGAATCGATCGGTTATCATGATATGATCATCTCGGTTAAATCAAGTCATGTGCCGACCGCGGTCGATACGTACACGAGGTTCGCGGCGGCGAGCGATTACCCGACGCACGTGGGGATTACCGAGGCGGGCTCGCGCGAGTACGGCACGCTCAAGAGCGCCGCGGGGATCGGCGCGATTTTATTGCGCGGGATCGGCGATACGATTCGCGTTTCGTTGTTGGGGGATCCGGTCCCCGAGATCGCCGCGGCGTTCGACATCCTTCGTTCGACCGATCGGCGGGTGAATCGCCCCGAGGTCGTCGCGTGCCCGACTTGCGGCCGGCTTGATATCGATCTTGAGCGGATCGTCGCCGAGGTCGAGGCCAAGATGGCTCATCTGAAGAATCCGATTCGCGTGAGCATTTTGGGATGTCTTGTAAACGGCTTCGGCGAGGCGAAGGAGGCCGATCTGGGAATCGCCGCGGGATCGGGCAAGGGGATCATCTTTAAAAAAGGGGTGCCGATCCGCCACGTTCAAGAGGCCGAGATGGTCGATGCGCTGCTCGAGGAGGTTGCGCGGTTCGACGAGGACACACCGCCGCTTAAATCTCACGCCGATAAAGAGAAATCACGTAAGCAAGGTTTAACAGTCATTAACGTTTGACTTCTTTATTCGATAGGATTCGGGCTGAGTCGCGTCGTTCGCGATCGCCGCGACGATCGCCGGGGATTCGAGTGCGGCTGTTGCGATCGGGTCGAACGATTCGGCTTGTCGATCGGCGTCGTACGGATTAGGATGGGTGTTACGTCGCATCGGGTCCGAAGGGATGATCGGACGATCGGCGTCGCGTCTTGGTTGCTTTTCGCGTTCGGGTGATTCCGAACGTTTCTTAACCAGCGATCGAGGTCCCACGGATGGGCGATCGTCGAGCGGTACGAATCGGCATGGCGTCGATCGTCGTCGTCGCGTGCGCGGCCTCCGGCTGCGTTGAGCGAAGGTTTACGATCCGGAGCGATCCTCCCGGTGCGCTTGTGATCGTCAACGGCCAAGAGATCGGAACCGCGCCCGCCTCGGCTAGTTATACATATTATCATGATCGCGACATCACGCTGATCCTCGACGGTTATACGACCAAGAGAATTCAGCAGCCGATGAATGCGCCGTGGTGGGATAACCTGATGACCGAGTTTTTCACCGAGAATCTTGTACCGGTGACGCTCCGCGACGAGCGCGAGTTTGTTTACAAGCTTGAACCGACGACTCTCCCGCCTACGAACGAGCTTTTGAGCCGAGGCGAGCAGCTTCGCGAGGAGGCGAAATCGATCCCTCCGAAGCGTAGGAAGGGGTTGCTCGGATTTCTCGGCATGTAATTTGCATTAGAGGTTAGGTTAGGTTGAAGTTTTCCCCCCCGGTCGAACCGATATCGTTTTCGATGCGCTTCCGCGTTTTCTTCCACGAATTTCTGAGAGGCGCCTTCTTGTGAAAATCACGGCCGCGGCGATTCAGATGGCTTCGGAACCGATGCGGGTCGCGTCGAATCGCGATCGCGCCGACGATTTACTTCGGAAGGCGTATCAGTCGGGCGCCGAGTTGATCGTTCTTCCCGAGATGTTCAATACGGGTTATTGCAAGCTTCCCGATTTCGTACCCGTCGCCGAGGATCGCGAGGGTGAGACGCTCCAATTGCTTCGCGATCGGAGCCGAGATTGGAACGTTTCGATCGCCGCGGGGTTCGTCGAACGCGACGGTCATCATTTATACGATTCGCTCGCGTTTTGTACCCCCGATGGTTTAACTCATGTCTATCGAAAACGTCGACTTGTGTTTTGGGAGTGGTTTAGCTTCAGCCCCGGTTGCGAGGCGCTCGTCGTTTCGACGCGTTGGGGGCGAATCGGCTTCGCGATTTGCGCCGATATGATTTATCATGACGTTTGGAGCGGGTATCGCGATCGGATCGATTTGGCGATCATCGCGGCGGCTTGGCCCGAGTTCACGAATCGATCGTCGGGGCGGAAACACTGGCTTTTGGGGCACATCGGCGCGATGGCCGGGGAGATTCCGCGGAAGGTTTCGGTCGACCTGGGGATTCCGGTGGTTTTCGCCAATCAATGCGGCGAAACCAAAACGACGATACCGTTACTGGGAGCGCGGTTCGCCGATCGGTTTAGCGGACTGAGTTCGATTTGCGACGGTTTGAATGGACGCATGGTACAGGCCGACAAAGACGAGCGGATCGTGGTTGGAGAAATGATCATTCACTCACCGAAAGGACCGAAATCGTGCCGTTCTACGTTCGTCTCGGCGCCCGCGGCGTCTTCATTCATTGCGGAGCGTTGCTTGTCGGATGGGTCGGATCGTGGGTCTACCGTCGAGCGCACCGTCGCCGCGCGTTGATTGGAACGATTCTCCCGCTCGAGCCCGCCTGATCGATCCTCGGCGATCGGTATCGCACTTTTCATCAACCCCCCGACCGGGACGATTCGCCCGGACACGACGCGACGAGACCGACTCCCCTCGACGCGATTCAAGATCATCAGAGGTAAATTGCAATTATGTGTGGAATCGCCGGAGCTTTGGATTTAACGGGTCGGCGCGAGTTTCCGCTGGAACGGCTGTTGGCGATGACGGGAGCGATCGAGCATCGCGGTCCCGACGACGAGTGGTATCACATCGAGCCCGGGGTCGCGCTCGGAGCGCGTCGGCTGTCGATCGTCGACCTTTCGGGGGGACGACAGCCGATCTCGAACGAGAACGGTTCGATCTGGGTCGCGTTCAACGGCGAGTTATTTGAATATCCCGAGCTCCGTCAGGATCTACTGGCGCGCGGGCACACGCTCGCGACGCGGTGCGACACGGAGGCGTGGGTTCATTTATATGAAGATCACGGCAAGGCGATGTTCGACCGCGCGCGGGGCCAGTTCGCGGTCTCGCTTTGGGATCGCAACCAACGGACGCTGATCCTCGGCCGCGACCGCGTCGGCATCTGCCCGCTCTATTACGCCGAACGCGACGGCTGGCTGTTGTGGGGTTCCGAGGTCAAGGCGCTTTTGGCTTCGGGGCTCGTCAAAGGCGCGGCCGATCCCAAAGGGATTGATTATTTCTTCAATTTCTTTACCACGGGAAACGAGCAAACGTTTTTCGAAGGCGTGAAGTCGATCGCCCCTGGGAGATTTCTTTCGGTATGCGACGGTCGAATTGAGATTCACAAGTATTGGGATCTTGATTTCCCCGACGCGGGTCAAGAACGGAGGATGGACGATCCCGGGCCGTTGATCGACGAGCTCGAGGGT
>JAKBCQ010000293.1 GCA_021807585.1 Planctomycetota bacterium
GTTCGATCGCACGTACGAGCTTGGCTCACCACGCGGATCGGCGAAGCCGCACGCGATCAACCCCGACGCCCCGGTCGAAAAGATCGCCTTACAATTGATCAATTGCTTGAAAGCTTGATTTCAATGATTGATACAATTGCCGATAAATCATGTACGATTTATCGTAAAACGGCTTTAATTCGGCGTTTGTCGGCGTTCGTTCGACCGTGGAGATCGTTGCGTCGCACGCCTCGGGGACGGTCGAGAACGCTCCGACGCCGACCTGCGCCAATAACGCGACGCCGAACGCGGGCCCCTCGCTCGAATTCACCGTCGCCACGTCTTGCCCGTAAATATCGGCCTGGATCCGCTTCCACAACGCGTTCCGCGCCCCGCCACCCGAAAGCCTGATCTCATGTATTGAAACGCCCATCTCGCGTATCAGTTCCAAACTGTCGCGCATCGCGTACGCGGCGCCCTCGAGAATCGATCGAATCAGGTGAGTTCGTCCGTGCCGTACCGTCAAGCCGATCCAGCCCCCCTTCGCATGAGGATCGAAATGAGGCGTTCGTTCTCCCGTGAGGTACGGCAAAAAGAACAACCCCTCGGATCCCGGCTCGGCTTGTTCCGCAAGTTCGGTGAGGAGGAAATACGGATCGACGTTTCGTTGGCGAGCTTCCTCAACCTCATGCTCACCAAACCTGTTGCGATACCATTGCAACGATCCCCCCGCGGCGAGAACAACCCCCATCACGTGCCACGCTCCTGGAACCGCGTGACAGCCGCGCTGGAGCCTGCCGAGCGGGTCGAAACCGGGCTCTTCGGCGTGCGCGAAGACGACGCCGGAAGTCCCCATCGTCGCCGAGACGACCCCGGCGCGAACGATCCCGTTGCCGACGGCGCCCGCGGGCTGATCGCCCCCTCCGCCGACGACCGGGGTTCCGCGCAACAGCCCCGTCGCCGCGCCGCCGATTTCGCTCACCTGAGCCGAAACCTCGGGGCTCTCGTAACACGCGGGGAGGAGCGAAGCGTCGAGATCGAGCTTTTGCAACAGTTCACCGCTCCACCTTCGCCGCGCCACGTCGAGCAAAAGCGTTCCCGACGCGTCGCTCACCTCGGTGGCGTACGTCCCCGTTAAACGATAACGAATATAATCTTTCGGCAAAAGCACTTGTTTTAAACGTTCAAAAGATGCCGGCTCATGATTACGCAGCCATAGGATCTTGGGAGCGGTGAAACCCGTGAGCGCGGGGTTCGCCGTCATGCGGACGAGTTCCTCGCGGCCTCCGGCGAGCCGCTCGATCTCTTCGCACTCGGCCGCGGTGCGCTGGTCGTTCCAAAGGAGCGCCGGACGGATCACCTTGCCCGACGCGTCCAAAAAGACCGATCCGTGCATCTGTCCGCTAAGGCCGATTCCCTTCACGTCGGCGGGCTTGAACGTTCCCGCCTTAAGAACCGCACGCACGGTGTCGATCGTCGCGTTCCACCAGAGCTCGGGATCCTGCTCGGACCAGCCGGGAAGTGGGTGCGCGCACGGATATTCGACCGATGCGCTCGCGACGACGCCTCCCCGTTCGTCGATCGCCAACGTCTTCGTCCCCGACGTCCCGATATCGATCCCCAACGTCACGCCCATCGCTCTGTCCTTGTATGCTTATTGCTAAAGATCTGTGATAATAAAAACGCGGAACGCCGGCTTCGCGCCGGGCTCGTTCATTCGATCCGCGAAACGATCGTTCGCTCGCCGCACCGCGGCGCGATCGCCGCGACCCCCGCCGACAGCCGCTCGGCCTCGTGCACAAAATCGACGACGTTCGCCGAGTTGAATGTAAACATATCATAATGATGCGGGACGACAAAACGCGGACGAATCGTACGCGCGATATCAATCGCCTCAGTTATGTTCATATTTCCTGGAACGCCGCGAGATCGATCGCGGCCGTTGATCGGCAAGAATAAAAGGTCGAACCGAGCGGCGCCCAGGTTGGCGATCAGTCCGTCGTAAACGACGGTATCGCCGCTGTGATACAGCCGAATCCCGTCGATCTCGATCACGAATCCCAGGTAAAGATGCCGGCCTGAATCGTCGACGTCGAGCCCCTCGTGCGCCGAGGGAATCGCGCGGATTCGTGCTCCTGGATATTCGAACGACCCTCCCGCGTCCAGGCCGATCAGCCGACGGTCGTCGATATCGAGCCCGATCGCGTACCCGCGCAGCGCCTCGGGAACGATCAACCTCGCTCGCGGCGAAGCGTTAAGAATCTCCCGCGTCGTCTCGGGATCGAAATGATCCGAATGCTTATGACTTGCTATAATTAGATCTACAGATTTAAGATCCGCGCCGCGCAACGGCGCGCGGGTGATCCTCACGTGCGGCCGCGCCGAATTCGCGTATTTCCGCGTGAGCGATTCGGAAAGATAAGGATCGATCACAATCATCCCGAAACGACTTTTGATCAAAACCCCGCTTTGTCCCAGCCGCCAAAACGCGATCGATCCGGGATCAAGCCGCGTCGCGCCGATCTGATCGAGCAACGCCTCGTCGGCGAGCGCCGGCTCTATCAACGTGTGTTCAAGAATATTTTCATCAAGAACCGGCATATCCAAGCTCCTTGCGAACGATCTTAACTCCCTCGGTCATCGCCCGCGCCTTGGCGACCGCGACGCGCCGCGCCGTCTGGGAAAAGCCGCAATCGGGGGTGATCGCAACCCGCTCGGCGGGAACGATCTTGAGAACCCGCCTCAACCGCTCGGCCACGTATTCGGGAGGCTCGATCCAGCTATTCTTCACATCCACCAGACCGACGGCGACGTCCATCGTTTGAGGAAGCGAGCCGAGCAGTTCAATCTCGGCAAGCTCTCGACTCGCGAACTCGAGCGCCAGCCGATTCACCTTCGCCGATCCGATCGCCGGAAACAACGGAGCGTACGATCGCATCCCCGTCGCCCGAGCCCGATAATTCCCAAAACACATATGCATGCTGATATATGCATTGACTCCGCGCACGGTTCGTTCGACAAGATCGAGGAAGATCTCGGGACGATCGGGCCTGCACGCGAAGCTCGGCTCGTCGAGCTGAACGAAATCGGCGCCCGCCGCGACGACCGCCTTGAGTTCTTTGTTGATGATCGGGACGAGCGCCTCGGCGACCGCGAGCCGATCGCGATAAATCGAACCCCCGTCGATACACCCCGCGAGCGTGAACGGACCTGGAACCGGAATCATCCCCGGGGCGCTCGTGAGTTCGCGAAACCGGCGGTATTCGTCGACGAGCCCCAGCCCGTCGCGAGCGGCGAGTTCGCCGACACAGCGGTATTTCGACCTTTGATCATGCGCGGGAGGTCCCCAAAGCCGCTCCCGCGTGATCGGCTCGAGTCCCTGTAAATAATCATAAAAGCCAAGATTGAAATCGACGCGACGCATCTCGCCGTCGCTGATGCGATCGAGCCCGGCGCCAAGCTGATCGTCGATCGCAAGTCGAACCGCGTCGCGGAGCGCCTCGGCGCGATCGTACGCCCCGTAAACGCTCGGATTCGCGGCGACCTCGGCGTTGAGTCGATCGAACCAGCCGGGCGCCGCCCAACTGCCGATCACGGTGCATTCGAGCAAAGTCGTCACGCGAAAACTCCTCGAGTCGATTCGGCGCGACGCCGGAATGAATGAGCTCGCGACCGGCTCGCCGCGCCGTCGTGAGCTCCGCCGCGGGTCGACCCGATCATCGATCAATCGTCCTGAGACATCTCCCAAAGCAAAGGCTCGATCGATTCGGCCCAGATTCGATAACCTTTGCTCGAAAAATGAAGATGATCCGGCATGATCTCTTTTGTAATCGTCCCGTCGGGCTCGATAAAACGCGCGCCGATATCCAGATATCGTACGGTTTTGCCGTCGTCGAATTTGGCGATGATGTCGTTCGTCGCCTTGACTCGACGTCGTTTTTCCCCCTCGGGTTTTTGATCGCGGGGGAAAATCGCCAACAGCAGGATTTTGGTTTTGGGGAGTTTCGATTTGAGTTTCTCGACGACCGCCCTCACCCCGTCGGCGATCTGTTCGGGAGTGTTCCGCCCCGTGTTGTTGGTGCCGATCATCACCACCGCGACCTTGGGAGCGATCCCGTCGACCTCGCCGTGATCGAGCCGCCAGAGGACGTGCTGCGTTTGATCGCCGCCGATGCCGAGGTTGATCGCCTTCCGCGGCTCGTACCACCGCCGCCAGATCGCTTTTCCTCCCCCCTCCCAGCCCTGCGTGATCGAATCGCCGATGAAGATCACTTCGGCGTCCCCTTGTTTCACTCGATCCAAAAATTGTTCATGCCTTTTCATCCACCAACCCTGATCGGATCGGGGGGCGGGCTCGACGGTGCTCGGGGGAGGAGGAGGCTTGGGTTTTTCCTTTTTCTCGGCCTTGGCGGGATCGGTCGACTTGGCGTCGTTATCGCTCTTGGGAGCTTCGGCTTTGAGGATTTCAACCTTCGCGGTGTCGTCGACCGCGGCTTCGGCCGCGACGAGCACTCGACCTCGCGTCGCGTCGGCGACGAACGCCGCTGCGCCCGTCATCAACGTAAAAGATAGAGTGATGGCGAATTTCATAAGCCGGCTCCTCATGGCGGTTCTAAGCCGCGCCTCGCGTGGTAATTGGGAACGACCAAAGGGGGGTTGTTCGACGATCGATCCGATCGTAACGTCGCTCGATCGTCGGGTCCAGCGGGTCGAGCAAAGGCGGGTTCGAATGCGCCGATCGGCGCGACCGCTCGTCCGAAACGGCCCCCATCGCTCAAAGCGTCAAAAAGATCGCGACGATCCGGCGCAAGAACGATTACCGATTGGACCTTTCGAGCCGACCGCGACGACGAGGTCGTCCCGTCGAGCGATTCGATAACCAGAACGCACAAGTATATCATCCAGATTCTGTTATTCATGTCATTTATCAACAGCCCGACCCGAATAATCCCACGGCCAATACAATTTCATATATAATTATATTTTATCAATAGGTTCTCCCCTACAAAAGGTGCGGACCACAAATTCGGCTAATATAAAGACGGCTTATCGGGAGGTTCGCCGCGCGTAACGGGGCGCCCCTCGCTATTCCGGG
>JAKBCQ010000294.1 GCA_021807585.1 Planctomycetota bacterium
CCGCTTCAATATCGGCCGGAATTCGAGCGGTTCGAGCGGAGTCGTTTTCATAAATATTCACTCACACAATTGTTTCAGCATGATAAAGTAATCCGATCGCCGCGCGGCGGCTCGACCGCGCGGCGATCATTCGATCCAAAACCGCCGATATAAAACTGTCGGCACAACCATATCGCTTATAAATCATAATAACCCTAATTATTAATTTTTTACATGAGCGAATTCGGTTGCGGGAACGGCCTCGGCGGACCGTACGACGCGCCTGTGTTCCAATCGGCGGTTGAGCAGCCAATGCCCGCAGGGGACGAGGATCGGTCGGACGAGAGTCGCGTCGATCACGATTCCGACGACGAGAGCAAATCCGAGTTGGCGGAGCGACGAGAGCGGACTGAAAAGGAACGCCGCGAAACTGCACGCCGTGATCGCCGCGGCCGAACTGATCAAACCCCCCGTGCGCGCGATCGCTTGGCGCGTTCCTCCCTTAAGCCCCAAAAGCTCGGTCTCCTCTTGCAGCCGGGTCATCAGAAAGACATTGTAATCGACCCCCACCGCGACCAACAAAACAAATAAGAAATATGGAACTTTCCAATCGAGGCCGTCGGCGCCAAGCATGTTCACGAACACGATGTGAGTAACACCTAACGTAAATACATAAGTAAGCACCATTGTCGCAACGAGATTGACGCACGCGCCCAAATCGCGCAGCGCCAAAAACAAGACGACGAGCACCGCGACGGGGACGACGATCCAGGCCCGACGTTGATCCGATTCGGTCAGTCGTTCGACGTCGGCCGCGCCCGCGTTCGGACCCGTCAGATACGCGCGGACCGAAAGCTCGTCGTCGTCGCTTAAATATTCATTCACTCGCGTCCGCAATCGTCCCACCTGATTGATCGCCGCGGTCGAAAAGATCCGATCCTCCTGGGCGAGGTCGATCCGCGCCGTCTTGCCGTCTTTGGAGATATAAGCGGCGAAACTTTCAAGCAGCTCGGGGTGCTCGCGGACGGTGTCGGGCCGAATCAACAGTCGATCGAGCGCATGCCTCCCCACCTTGTCGTTGAGGATCAGCGTCAGTTCGCGCTCGGCGCGCGTCGCCCCTTCGACAATCTGCTCCGCCCCAGCCGCCGCGGCGACGAGCTGTCCGCTCATCCGATCTCGCGGATCTTCGGTCTTCGTTCGCTCGCCGTTCGTTCGGTCCCCCTTCGACCGATCCAAAGAATCAACCGATTTATCATTCTCATGCATTTTCGATTTTGACGAATCCACAGGCTTAACCGAGCTCGATTCGCTTTGCGCAAGCGCCGACAATCCCAGCAAAGCCGAAGGCGCCGATCCCAACAGAAGCGCCCCCGTCGCCTGCCTGATTCCCGAGACGAGCCCGGACTTGATCGCCGAGCGATCCTCTCCCGTGGTTTCGTTCGCTCCCGATTTGTCGCCGACCGCGCCCCGACCCGAAGCCCCCGATCCGCCTCCGCCCAAAAACGATCGACCCGTCAACTGTTCAATAACAAGGAGTGCTTTGATCTTGGCCGCCCCCTCGGACAACCCGACCTGGAGCCGCGTCCCCCCTTCGATCATCTTGCGAAATCCATCGCGCACGGTTTCAATCCGAGCCGACAGCCGCGCCGCGTCGAGCGGGGCGCGACTTCCCAGCGGTTGTGTCGCCGACCGGACCGACGCGATCGAACGCTGATGTTCAAGCAATCGACTTACGTCGTCGATCAGCGCCAAACCCGCCGAATCGCGCAGGTCGCGATCGGATCGGAGGACGACCGTCAGCGGTGCGAGCGAACCGGGTTCATATTTCGCCGAAATCCGTTTGAGATTCACGAGCGAAGGCGTCGAAGCCGGAAGCTCGGCGAATAAATCCTGCAGAAACGTCGTGTTTCGACCCAAAATCGCCAACGGCGCCATCACGCATATCGTCCCCACCCAGAACAGCCCGGGGCGAGCCAGCACCACCTTGGCGATCCTGTCCCAAAACGCGGTGTGCGATGCGCTCGCAAACCCCTCGAACACCCGCGGACGATACCGACCGATCAAAACCAAAAGCGCGGGGGTCAGCGTCAATGTCGCCGTCAGCGTAATCAATAGACCCAACGCCACGCTCGGACCCGTCGTCGAAAAAAGCTTGAATTTATTAAAACCCATTAAAGATAAACTGATAATTACTGTACCGGCCGAACTGAGAAGCGCCAAAATCGCCCGCCGCAGCGTGAGCCGCATCGCACCCGCGGGATTCACCGGGTTGAAATGCTCGGCGTAACGCCAAGAAATAAATAAACAAAAGTCGGTCCCGCTGCCGAAGAGAACCGCCACGAGAAAAAGCTCGACAAGCGGCGAGACGTCCCAACCCGCGACCGCGAGCCACGCGACCGCTCCCCGCGCGATCGCCAAGCCGATTCCGATCGTCGCCAACGGCGCCAGCGCCAACCAAATCGAACGATACACAAATAAAAGAACAACGAGAAGTAGAAGGACCGTCGCGAGCGCGGCGCGGTCGAGCGATTTGGCGACGTTGAGCATGTAATCGCCGCCGATCACCGCGTCGCCGCTCCAAAAAACGTCGAGCCCCGACGGCCGACGCAATCCAGGCTCGTCGACCCGAGAACGGAGCGCGGCGACGGTCTTGCGGGTGATCGGACTGACAAGCGACGAATCGAGTTCGACGAGCACGAGTTCGACCGTTCCATCTCGACTTTTCAGCCGTTCGGCGACCTCATGCCGGCTCCCGGGCCCAAGTACGCGAGCCACGCATGCGATCGCGGGAGGTTCGCTCAATCGATCCTCGATCCGTTCCACATACGCGTGATCGTCGCTTGTCAAACCCGACCCGCGTTCGATCGCGATCGCAACCAGCGAGATATACGCCTGCTCGGGCCACGCTTTCGCCACCCACTCGCCCGCGACCACGCTCTCAATATCGTGTGGCAATAATTTCGCTTGACCCTCCGCCGCCAGCTCGCTCAGATTCGGAGCGAATACGAGAACCGCCGCGGCGAGACCAACCCAAATCGCGATCACATGCCACGGACGCCGCGTCACCCACCATCGAACCGCTTCAAATAACCGAAGCGGAGATTCCCCAATCGCGGCGCGTAAACCCATTTTTCTTCGATACCAGGATGATTGTGTCATTGGCGGGCGGTCCGTTCACGACGATCGAATTCGTCCGCCGACGGATCATTATATCAATACGTAACGTCGATCTCGACGAAGATTCGGTCAGGGTGAAACATCTAAAAAACTCACTCCTCGAAAAGGCGCCGCCGCCTTACCCGGGAACGTCGACGTTCCCTATCGCACGAATGGACTCGGTTTGCAAGTCCCGCGCCCGTCGCTGTTAATTCGTGGACCACGATCACAAGGCGTCGCCCCCCGGAATTCGCATAACGACCGTATCCCCCATCGGTTTATAACCGATTCGTCGTCGCTCGCACAGACGCGTCTCCCGCGCTCGGTGTCGTGGAACACCGATCGCGGCGCCGCCGCCGCGAAATGAGCGCGAATCGCTCGCGGAATTCGACCAAGAATGCCTCGATCCACTCCGCAAACCGGGTGGAATGAAAAGAAGACGCCGGTGAAGCGAGCCACCGGCGCCTTCTCATATAATGATCGATGAAGATCGATCAATCTTGGATTAAAGACCGCTGAGATCGACCGCGAGAACTCGGACTCCGTCTTTGAGCCCCATCTTCTCGACGACTTCGGCGGTCGCGGGCAACGATAAGCCGCGATGCGGAGCAAGCGTCAGCCCCGAAACCACGCTCGGAGTCTTGCTCGCCTCGTCGGTCACACCCGAAATCGCGATCCCGTTGAGAGCCAGCGGGGAAACGTTTTCGACTCGGATGAAATAAATCATCTTGCCTTTGACGTGCCGTTTGGTTTTCGTCACCTGAGCGCGAACGACGCGTCCCAACAACCCCTCGCCGATCCCTTTGGTCGCGTCGAACATCTTAATGTGACCTTTCTCGTCGCGGGCGAGAGAAAGATTAAATTTGCCGACCGCCGTCCAATTCTTAAGTCCCGCATCCGAGCACGCGGCCTGAACCGAAGCCTCGGCCTTGCCGTTCTTCTCCGAAAGACGCACGTGCGCGACAATCGAGGGACCCGAAGGACGATCGGGCGAACCGATCTTCGACTTCAGCCCGAAAATCAACTTCCCGTCAAGCGTCTCGGTCAGTTCCTTGGCGAACGCCTGGAGCGCGGGGGAATCGGTCTTGACGTCGAAATAGAGATATCCCGTCTCGTCAGGAATGTTCAACTTCTCATCCCTAGGGAGGGCGCCGTTCGTTTGATCGAGCCGAGCGACAAATTCACGCGCCATCGCGATCTCGTGAGCATTCGCCCATTCCTTCGAGAGCGTCGCGATCGTGTTCCAATCGAGATCTTGCGTGACGTACCACATCACAAGCTGAGTGACGACCGTCGGCGCCTTGTCTTCGGCCAACCGTCGGAAAGCCGCCTGGGCGCGAACCCCGTACGTCGTCTCAGAAATATCCACAAGCTTTAAACTCTGACCTTCCAGCGGCATCACCGTCTTGCCTTCGGCGTCAGGTCCGACAAGGCTCACCGATCGCGTGTTGAGCAGGTTGGTTTGACCGGGATCGATCGGAGAATAAGGCTGACCCGTCGGCGGAACCGACATCATACCCCCCCCCATCATACCGCCGCCCATACCACCGCCCATCATGCCGCCCCCCATGCCGCCGCCCATACCGCCCATGCCGCCCCCCATGCCGCCCATCATACCGCCCATCCGCCAGCTATTGGGGTCGCCGATGAGCTGACGAATGATCATCATGAGCATCATCATACCCATCATCGGAGGCATCGTTCCGCCGCCGCCACCCATTCCGCCGCCACCCATTCCGCCGCCGCCCATACCGCCGCCGCCCATTCCGCCGCCCATACCGCCGCCCATACCACCGCCCATCATACCGCCGCCCATACCGCCGCCCATACCACCCATCATGCCGCCGCCCATCCCCCCCCTCATGCCGCCCCCCCCTCCCCCCCCACCCACCCCCACACCTCCCCCCCCCCCCCCCACCCCACCC
>JAKBCQ010000295.1 GCA_021807585.1 Planctomycetota bacterium
CGCCGAGATCGAGTTCCCCTCGGATTTCGACATCTTCTCGCCTTTATCGTCGACGACGAACCCGTGCGTGAGCACGTTTTCAAACGGCGCCGAACCGACCGTCGCGACCGCGGCGACGAGCGACGATTGAAACCAACCTCGATGTTGATCCGATCCCTCAAGGTAAAGATACGCGGGAAGGCCGAGCTCGAAATTTTCAGCCAGAACCGCGCGCCAGCTCGATCCCGATTCGAACCAAACGTCGAGGATGTCGTTCTCTTTGCGGAATCGATCGCAACCGCAATCGGAGCATCTCGTCCCTTTCGGAAGCAGCTCGGCGGCGGGTTCGCGATACCACGCGTCGGCGCCCCGGTCGCGAAACACGTCGCGCACGCGGCGGATCGTCTCGGAAGTCATCAAAATATGATTGCATGACTCACATGAGAACGCGGGAATAGGTACGCCCCAATGGCGTTGCCTGCTGACGCACCAATCGGGGCGTTGCGACACCATCGATTCGATCCGCGTTCGCCCCCACGCGGGAAGCCAGTTCACCTCGGCGATTCGCCCCAGCACGCGACCCCGCAGGTCGTCGCGGTCGATTCCCACAAACCATTGCTCGGTGGCGCGAAAGATCACGGGCTTCTTACATCGCCAACAATGCGGATAACTATGTGAGAACGATTTGAAAAAATAAAGATTTTTGAGTTCGCGGAGCCGGTCGACGATTTTCGTGTCGGCTTTGAAGACGAATTCGCCGCGGAGCCATTCGGGCGCCTCGGCGGTGAATCGTCCCCCCGCGTCGACGGGAGAGAGCGTCGCCAGGCCGTAGCCGCTTCCCGTCTTAAAGTCGTCGGTTCCGTGGCCCGGCGCGGTGTGGACGAGCCCCGTCCCGTCTTCGGCCGAAACGTAATCGGCGAGGACGATCGGACCGATTCGATCAATAAACGGATGCTTGTATTCAGCGTGTTCGAGATCTTTACCCAAAACACGTCCGAGTTCTTGATATTCGCCGATTCCGCGGAGCGAAAGTACTTTGGAGACGAGTTCGGTCGCGATGATCGTGCGCACGGTCGCCCCGGTATCGGGATCGACATAACGAACGCCCGAGTAACTAAGACGCGGATGCGCCGCGATCGCGACGTTGGCGGGGAGGGTCCAGGGGGTGGTGGTCCAGATCATCGCGTGCCAGCCGCCTTCGCCCCAGCCCGGGGGAACTCCCGCGACCATCGCGAAATTCACATAAATGCTCGGCGAGACCGCGTCGCGGTATTCGAGCTCGGCCTCGGCGAGCGCGGTGCGGTCGTTCAGGCACCAGTGAATCGGCTTGAGTTTGCGGAATAAAAGCTCGCGAGCGACGAGATCGGCGAGGACTTCGAGGATGCTCGCCTCATACCTGGGATCAAGCGTTAAATACGGGTTGCTCCAATCCCCCGACACTCCCAGCCGCTGGAACTGATCGCGCTGAACGTCGACCCATTTGAGCGCCTCGGTACGACAACGATCGCGGATCTCGGCGGGTTCCATCGTCGCGGCCTTCGAGCCGAGATCCTTGACGACCTTGTGTTCGATCGGCAGGCCGTGGCAGTCCCAACCCGGGACGTAAGGGCTGTCGTAACCGCGCATCGTGAGCGACCGGACGACGATGTCTTTAAGCACCTTGTTGAGCAGGTGTCCCATGTGGATTTCGCCGTTGGCGTACGGCGGGCCGTCGTGGAGAACCCTCCGTTCACCGCCCGAGCGCGCCGCGCGAATTTGTCCGTAAAGATCGGTCTCGCGCCATCGTTCTTGAATCAAAGGCTCTTTGGTCGCAAGATTCGCCTTCATGTCGAAACGCGTGACGGGAAGATTGAGCGTCTCTTTATACGGCTTAACTTTGCCTTCGCTTGTATCGGACACGACTTCCAACTCTCAAACAAAATAAGGATTGATCATGAAATTATAGTCGGATTGCGGCGACGTTCGGGGGATCGCTTTGGCGTTAGATCGTTTCGGGTTCGATTCGTTTGACGACGTCGCCGACGATCGTGCGTAATTTTCCCTCGGCGACGCGCGCGACCGCGAGGATTTGCTCGAATCGGACGGGTTCGAGAGCGTCGGGGAGGCAAAGGTCGGTGACGATCGAAAAACCAAGAACGCGCATACCCGCGTGGACCGCGACGAGAACCTCGGGGACGGTCGACATGCCGACGAGGTCGGCGCCGATTCCGCGAAGGTAGCGATATTCGGCCCTCGTTTCGAGATTCGGCCCCGTCACCGCGGCGTAAACCCCGCGCCTCGCGGTAATCTTATGTTCAAGCGCCGATTCAAGCGCGAGCGATTGGAGCGTTTTATCGTAGGGCTCGATCAGATCGGGGAATCGCGGGCCGAGACGATCGTCGTTGGGACCGATCAGGGGATTTACACCCATCAGGTTGATATGATCTTCGATGACGACGATATCTCCCTTGGTGTAAAGCGGGTTCAACCCCCCCGCGGCGTTCGAGACGATCAAGATCGAGCAGCCGAGTTCTTTGAGGACGCGAACGGGGAACGTCGCCTGCGCCGCGGAGTAGCCTTCATAAACATGAAAGCGTCCTTCCATCGCGACGACCTCGACCCCTTCGAGCACGCCGCAGAGGAGGCGTCCTTTGTGGCTTTCGACCGTCGAGCGGGGAAAATGGGGGATTTCGGGGTAAGGGATCGCGGCCTCGGCTTTGATCTCCTCGGCCATCGCACCCAATCCCGATCCCAAAACGATCCCCACGCGCGGCTTGCCCGACCATTTCGCCCGCACCGCGGTCGTCGCTTCCTCGACGTGATCCCATTGATGCGCGTTCATTCGTATTCCAATAAGCGGACGGATGGTGTTGATGTTAACGCGGTCGGCGAGACGCCGGGCCCCGCGCCGCGGCGTCGTTCTGGTGCGGCGGGTTCGATCGCTCGAAATCGTGCGGAGTTTCGTCTCACGCCCGGTTCGTCTCGCGTGCGACCGTCGGCTTCGCGTTCGCTGATCGGCTTCGCGATTGTCGTCTCAATCGAAACGACATGTCGCGGTGATTGATTCGATACGCCTCGAAAGCCGAGCGAATCGCGGGTCGTCGCGGAGCGAGTCGAGGTCGCGATCGTTTCGGAGCAATCGCGGGCGATTGAAGCCGAGATCGATCGCGCGTTCGAGCGCCATGAACGCCGCGTCGATCATACCGAGCGCCGCGTAGCCGCAGGCAAGGTTGTACCAAGGGATTGGTCGATGGGGCAAGAGGCGGACCTGGAGTCGATCGAGCTGAAGCGCCCGGCCGTGCTCGCCGATCGCGGCGAGGTTGCACGCGTGAACGCGGAGCACGTCGGTATAAAACGGGTGGCGTGCGAGGATGCCGGCCATGAATTCGAGCTCGAATTCGCGTCGGCTCTGCGATTCGACGCGGAACCCGCTCGTGCCCGAGCACGGGGGTTTGGGCGTCGAATCGTTGGGATGATCGGGAGTGGAGGCCATGCGTCAGGTCGCTCCCTGGAGGAATCCCGTCCTTGGTTCGAGACGCCCGTCCGTTCGCGCGACGAACATCCGCGGTTCGCGCAGCGCGATCGGCCCAGACCGGTCGAAAATCCCAGTTTAGCTCATCGTGTGAAGAAACGCCAGCGACTCGTCGAGGAATTCTTCAAAATCAATCGTCCCGGCGGATCTTCGCGATGACGATTCTCGCGTCGATCGATGCGCCGCGAACGTTCCGCCTTGTCGAGCTTTAAGAGGCTATCCGGAAAGAAAGCCGCATATTCGACGGGATTTGAGGGCGAACACGAAATCGGGAGGGCGAACCTCCTGGTGAGCCGCATTATTATGTTTGCGATTATTGATCGATAAATCGGCCTGGTCGCCCGAGTTTACGAGAAGAGGCTCACCGGGAGGTTCGCCCTCCCAATCAGAACAAACCGACATCTAGATATTTAACGTATGCTGGTTCTATTTGTGAATTGGCGCCGAAACCGGTAAAATCGAGCCGATTGGGTTTCGGGAGCTTTTCCGGATAGCCTCTGAGAAACCGAGCGAATCTTTTGCATGATGCGTTATCGGAATTGAAATCCCCCATTCCGATCGGTATTATAGACAATCGATCGATGGATTCGGATCGCGCAGATGTTTTTCCATCGATCAGCCTCTACGCGATCTCTCCACTCGTCCTCGGCGATCATGAGTATAGATCCATTGTGTGTCGCGTATTCGAGCTCGCAGGAGCACCGGCGCCTTCCGATGAACCTCGTGACGTTTGATATCGACGAATTACCGGCGATCGGCTTGACCGATCACGCCGGCTCGTTCGATCGTTCGTCGTGCGTCGACGAGACTTCAGCCGGAACGACGACGCAGACTTGGATCGTTTACAACGGCACTTCGAACACGCCTTACGCCGAATTCAATGGATCGGGAACGCTGTTGGAGCGTAATCTCGTGGGACCGAGTTACGTTCCTGGCGTGACGGGGATGATTGCGCGCACGAACGCGTCGGGCGTGACCGATTGGTACTTGACGGGCAAACTCGGCTCGGTGCGCGACATCGTCAATATGTCGGGGACGGTGATCGATCACATTTCATACGACGCCTTTGGAGGGATTCATTCCGAGAGCAATCCGAGCTCGGGCAGCCGGTTCAAGTTCGAACAGATGATATGGGATAATACAATTGAGAATTATTATGACAATGCTCGATATTATGATCAATCATCTGGTAAGTTCATCTCGTCCGACAGTATGAGTTTCAATGGGGGAGATACGAATCTCTATCGATACATAAAAAATTCATCTATCAATTCAGTCGATCTTAGCGGGCATTTCGCTGTAATTCTTGTTGCGGCAGGGGTTGGCTTTATAACCGAAATTGGAATTGAAATCGGACATCATGGATTCAATCCCAATTCCTGGAATTGGGGTACTGTCGGAGCTTCAACAGCAGTTGGAGCTTTCGCTGGGTTTGTTTGTTGGATTCCTGCCATCTGGCCATATATTATCATGAATGCTCCTGCTTCTGCAGAATTGGCCGCCGCGTTTTGGACCGGCGGAATCGGAGCGGTGTCATATACTGGATGGAACACTCTTTGG
>JAKBCQ010000296.1 GCA_021807585.1 Planctomycetota bacterium
AGATCGGTTTGACCGCCGATGCGAACGCCGACGCGTCGTTCGCGTCCGGCGCCGCCTCGAAAAACGCGGCGCGGATCCGGGCGAGGATGTTCATCGCGGCGAAATTCCCCCGTCAGGCGCCCGCCGCGCCCGATTTAAGATCGAGCGGAAGTCGCGGAGCGTCCCCCCAAACCCCTTCAATTTCATAATATTTTCGCATCTCTTCGGTAAAAAGATGAACGACAAAATCGCCGTAATCCATCAGCACCCAGCTACCTTCTTCGATCCCCTCGATGCCGAGCTTGTATTCCTTGCGTTTTTTCATCTCTTGATCAATTTCGATCGCGATCGCGTTACCTTGCCTGCGGGCCGCGACGGTCGCCACGACGAAGAAATCGACGATCGAACTCACCGATCGCAGGTCGAGGACGAGGATATCGCGGGCTCGATTATCGGCGGCGATCTGGGCGCAAAGCATCGAAAGCTCTTGGGCGCGTTCGACCCGCTCGGGGTGAGCGCGATCGACCGCGCCGGCGGGTACGACGTCTTGCGCATCGCGCTCGCTCTTGCGCGGCGCATCGTCGAGTTTCGGCGATCGGGTCGCGGAAGCGGGACGCTTCATCGAAGGTGAGGAAAGTGGGATTCGAGGACTAGGTCGCTCTGCCGTCATGCGCGGGTTCCGAGAAAAAAAGGTCGATCGGCCTGCCGATCGCGGCGAATTGGGCTTCAAGAATCGGTCAAAGCCTCGCGTGCGATTCGGAAGATCATCGAAGGCGGGACACCACCCGATGAGGACGGGTTCGACCTCGATTGCTCCATGATACCGAAAAACCGATCGCTTGCCTATCCGCCGCGGGGGGCTTCTCGGAGCGTTCCCCATGATGGATTCGATTCCCGTGAGTCTTGAAGTCTGTGTTTCAAAAGACGGGGGTGTCGTTTTGTAACACCCCGGGCCTTTTGGTTTGAATGGAGTGGATGCGATTGACTTCGACGGCTCGCGATGTGAAAATAGATGAGAATACGACGACGCCGAAGAAAATCCAAACGAGATCAATCGATCGTTTCGCTTTCATGCGGGAATCGTTTTCATGAACCGAACCAAAGAGACGTTCGTCATCGACGGAATCCTTGAACCTCTCAGTCGTTATTTCGACGCCGAGTCGGCGAGACGATTGATCGAGTTCGAGATCCCCCGGGAAATTTAGGTAATTTTCCATGAACATGTGAGGGAGGAATTTGGACCAACCTGAACGCACAAACTCACTGAATTCAGAAACCCGGAAACCGATTTTCTTGAGGTTTTGTCGTCGTCGATTAAACCCGGAATTAGCAAGCGATTCAATCACATTTTTTTCGGTTTTGTTGAAAGAGACGATCAACGCGTTCGCCGATACGAAAACGATCCCCTCGACCCCCAAGCCCAATGTGATCGGGCGCTTCTAAATTCGCGTAAGCGGCCGCTGATTAGATTACCGCCTGAGAGAGGACGATTCGTTCATTTGGTAATAGGTAATGCCGAATGAGACGCCCGAGAAATCTTGGGTGTCTCGTCCCAGGAGTTAGGGTGAGTTCCAGCAGAGTTTGTGTCTCATAATATGGGGTGTCGTTTTGTGACACCGCGGGCCATTCGCTTTGAATCGAGGGGCTGTTCGGAATCACCCGCACCCCGATCTCGGTTTGCTGCGCGGACTTCAGATCCCGATCATCAGAAACGCCGGATCGACCTACCAATTATTACATATAATCTATAATATTCTTTGATAACAATCGACCGCGGCGAACGAGTGAGCCTCTTGTTAAAATTGACCGTTGTAAGGCGGTATTGATTATATAAAGAATTGTTCATACTTATGCGGCTCACCGGGAGGATCGCCCCGCCTCTTGAAGATTCACCCTCAAATCACGCTGAAGACGCGGCGTTCATTCCAACCGGGCTGTTCTTGGAAACTGAAACGCAATCGCTGACATTTCGCGCGTGTATTCGGGCCGAAAACGTTCGGCTATGCTTCCGAATCAAGGCCGAACGGCTTCGCCCCGCTTTCGAATCGATCGCCGATTTCGATCTTCCTGCCGCGGAGGAATTCTTCAATCGGCATCGGCTTTTTTCCCTCGACCTGAACCGTCTCCAACCGAATCCCCCCCGAGCCCGCGGCGACGATCACGCTCGCCGAATCGGCCGCGACGACGACCCCCGCGTCGCCGAGAGCCGAGGGCTCGACCCGCGATCGATGAACGATCAATCGCAACGGCGGCTTTTGAGATTGGCTCGAACGCCAATATGTGAAGGCGAGCGGCCACGGGTTCATAGCTCGAATCAGGTTATGAACCTCTTGTGCCGAATGATTCCAATCGATCAATCCCTCTTCCTTGCGTAATTTGGGCGCCTTGGTCACGCGTGCTCGCTCTTGTTTGAGGGGCTCGGCTTCGCCTTGAGCGAGCCTGCCGATCGTTTCGAGCATCAAGGGGGCGCCGAGGATCGCGAGGCGGCCTTCGAGCTCTCCCGCAGTTTCGTCGGGATCGATCGGGGTCGAGGCTCGCGCGAGCATTCCCCCGGCGTCGATCCGAGGAGTCATCAGGATGACCGTCACGCCGGCTTCGGTTTCGCCGTGCTCGATCGCACGAGCGACCGGCGCCGCGCCGCGATACGCCGGCAACAGCGATCCGTGCAGGTTGATCGCCCCCAGCCTGGGAACTCCCAAAAGCTCGGCCGAGAGAATCTGGCCGTAAGCCGCGGTCGCGAACACGTCGGGATCAAGTAACCGAATATGCTCAACTGAATCGATCAAGTTGACGTTTTCAGGTTGAAACACGGGGACGCCGCGTGCGAGAGCCGAGAGCTTGATCGCGACGGGGGTCGTGTCTTGCTTCCTCCCCTTGGGACGATCGGGCTGCGTGACGAGCGAAACGACGCGATAACCCGAGTCGACGAGGGTCTCGAAGACGGGAACCGCGAAATCCCCCGTGCCGAACATGACGATACGCGTCGATCGTTTTATCTCTGGATTCGTCATGATAACGGCTCCGTCGATCGTCATTCTTAATGATACCGAAGTGTTGAATTAAATACGCGATTTCGGGAGTGAATCCGAACCTTCGGCGCTTTATTCCTGAGAAACGCGCCCGGCGAGATCGGCGGGAATTGTACCGTTCGCGGCGATCTCGTCGAGCCGGCGCGCGATCGTTTCGTCGCTTTCGTATTCCCCTTCGCGTTGAGCCTTGCGGAAGGCGGCTTCGATCTCGCGAATTTTGGTCTCGGCCGAAACCCGCCGCGCAGGCTCGAGATGATCGATGAACAGCCGGCCGCTGAGATGATCGGCCTCGTGCTGGATCGCTCGGCCAAGCAGGTCGTCGGCGTCGAGCTCGATCGTATTCCCCTCCAGATCAAAAGCGCGAACGCGTATCTTCCCGGCGCGTCGCACCTTCGAATAAAGACCGGGGAAGCTTAAGCAACCTTCCTCGTCTTCGATCGATCGTTGCCGCTTGACGATCTCGGGATTAATGAACACGCGCTCCTGATCGGCTCGTTCGGGATCGGCGGTCGTGTTCAAAACGAAAAACCGAAACGGCAGGCCCACCTGGTTCGCCGCCAGACCGATGCCGTTGCTTTCATACATCAATTCGAACATCTCGCGCACCACGGAGCGCAGATCGTCGTCGACGCGCGTCACCGGGACCGACTCGTAACGCAACGCGGGATGCGGATAAATCACGACTTTCAGCACGGAACGACTCCGTAATCAACGTTCGTCATCGATCGTTTCATGTAAATATCTACCTTAATATCCGAACATCGTTTCGTGATTATTTGGCGGCGGGGGCGAACGGGATCTCGGGGATCGCGGGGGGGGCCGGCTCTTTCAGCGCATCTCGCCACATCGATTCGTTGAGATCGAAGATCGCCCCCGAATCGCCCGCGTCCGCCGTCGCCAGAATCGCCCCTCCGGGCGCCGACGCGCCGAGCTTGACGACGCGATCGGCGAGCTCGCCCCGTACGTGAATCGTGATCGTCAATCGAGGCGGAACAAGCCCCGATTCCTTGGGAAAAGCGCCTTGATCCTGAATGAACGAGCCGACGATCAACCGCGAACAATTCGTCAATAGCGATTGTATCACCATGCGATCAAATGATTTAACATCGCTCGTCGGATCGACGACCCACGAATCGGGAATCCCGCCGGGCGAAATTTTCCGCGAAAGCGCCAGATCGAGCCCGCGATCGCGCCGGCGGATCGAAACGCGATCGACTAGGTTGATGTCGAATTCGTGCACACGTCGATCGCGAATCTCGCCGAACAAAATCGACAGGGCGTTCTTGCCCAGCGTGAAGAGGACGGGGTTTCCCGAGATCATCGCGAATCGCTCCTCCTTCCGGTCGGGAACCTCCTTGCCGATGATGAGCGTCGTCTCCTCGCCCGAATTCGGCGCATCGGAGGGCTTTCCGGTCGGCTCGGAGCGGACCCGCCACGTGACGCTTAAAACGGGAGGAAGGAGGCCGAAATCGCGGAGGTTTTTGGGGCTCTCGGAAACAAGACGCTCGGCCCTCAGCGAGGCGAGGAGGGGAATCAGCCGATTGATCGTCTGCGTATCGGCGGGAGCTCGCACGGGGGCCGTCATCACCCAATCGGGGCTGTTCTTCGCCTTCGGCGGCTCGACGACGCGCTCGACCTCGCCGCGGCGAATTTTCACGCGATCGATCAACGCCGGGCTCTCCGCAGTCAACCCGCGATCGCGAATCATAATCGGTTCCACGGGTAAAACGTCCAAGAATGCGTCGGGGATCGCCAAAATCGCGGGATCCCCCTCGGTCCGCGCGTAGATCGTCTTTTTGAGCGGATCGGCGCGACCGATCTCGAGCCATAAATTCGGCCGACCACGAGGGATCAAGATACGTTCATTCTTTTCTTCGGCGGTCGCGGTTTCGCTCGCCTGTGGGGTATCGGCGGAGGGGTCGGACACGGCGCCCTGCCAAACCTTGACGACGATCGACGGGTGATCGACCCCCGATCCCGGCGCCTTCTCGGGGGTGAGGAACACGGTCGTTTCGAGATCGCGCAGTTTGGTT